>JAPLJM010000197.1 GCA_026388595.1 Deltaproteobacteria bacterium | reverse complement strand
GTTTTCATCAAAATACTCCCCCTCGGCGCGCCACAGACCCGGTTTGAACAGATAGGCATGGACAAGGTTACCTGACATTTTTACTCCTTAGACATGTTTTCCCAGCTGCAGTTTCAGCGACAACGTTTCACTTAAAAATCTCCTTGAATTTCGGATCGCTCAGCACCGCCAGCACCGCCGTGTTGATCATCTCGTAAGAATTTTTTTCCAGTTGGGCGACATCCGTCGTATCGGAAGGCGGCATCAAGACAACAAACTGATTCCTGAATTTGAGGGAATTGTTTTTTGTGACCGAAACGGTGAACTTGAATTCTGCATCCGTCCAGTGATCAATGATCAACGCCATGTCCGGGATATTGGCATCCGGTGAGTCCTTCAGGACGCTCATGCCTGCGAGCCAGAGGGCATCCCGGAAACAATCCATGACATAATATTCCAGCGGCACGTACGATTTATAGGCCACTTTCTTGTCGGCGCTGAGATAGGTCCATTTCCAGGTTTTTTTATCCATGTTCTCAAAACTATTCAGATCGATGTGTTTGCCCTGATAGAAACCGACAACGGACTCCGGAAGAACCGGCTTATAAAGATGCCGGTGAACATTGACGGTCACATCTGCGCATCCTGCCAGAAAGCCGGCAAACGCCAGAAGACTTATGAACAAAACCCCTCTTGCCAGGATGATCCAGCCCTTCGGACCCCTCTCCATTCTCTTTTCTGATTTCATCTGTCCACCTCCCTTGGTTTTAGTCATAATCATAAAATCCCCATTCACGTATAATCCCTCAGGCCCTTATAACATTGATCGATTCCGTGATCAAAATCATTTTGGCCGGTTATGACCGGCGATCACCGCCTGTGCACACGGATGGGGATGGGTTGCAGCCACCGGTTCTGATTCCCGTCGTAAAGCCATTTATCCGGGAATCCGCGACGCTGCACGTAAGTGGGGTTTTCCGCCCAATGGATCATGTCTTCGTAGGCCTCATGGATCTTCATGAATGTAGGGGCATCGCCACCGACGTCCGGATGACAAAGCTTGGCCTGTCGGCGATAGGCATTCCGGACGAGCGTTTTAAGCTCAGGATCCATCAAATCTGCCTTTTTCAGATCCAGATGCTGCAGGGACGTGTCTCTGATCGCCGGCAGGCTAATCAATATGGGACGGACGGACAGAATGGGAGTTTGATTGCGAACAGCGCCATCCAGAACCCTCTGGGAAGCCAGGTATCTTTTCTGGGTCCGTTTTTTTTCCGCCCACCAGGTGTTTCCCAGCATGTCCGCCATATTGCTGAAATCCTCCGCCGGCTTCTTTCCCGGAGAGCGGGGATAAAGAAAACTGTAGATTTCCTTGGAACCATAGGTGAGCATATCCATCATGATGGTGAGGTCGGAAAAATAGAAAGTGGCAAACCGGGCGTTGAGTGCCTGGATCAAACCGGTTCGCATATCCAGTTTCAAACGCAGACGCTGCCGGCAGTCCATTGAGCAGTAACGGCGCCTTCCCATATTTTCCGTGGCGCCACAGGAAAGGCACCTGTATGTTTTTTTGCCTTTCGACGCCGTCAGACTTTTTTCCATAATCCTTTTAATCCGGAGATGATTTTATCTTATCGACAATGCAAATACCCTTTCCGGTTCACTTATAAGATTTTACGTCATCTTTCAACTGGATTCATTTGATAAAAAACAGAAATGACGGTTTTTAAAGCAAGCAAAGCGTACGGAGCGGCAACAAAAGTTCAGGACAAAACAATCTCAAAAAAAGACTTGACTTCTCTTATTTTTAGTAATAAACGGGAGACGTTTCCTCAGAATAGTTGCAGCAGCAGCTTATTGATCGGGGGGAATAAAGAAAGTTGGTATAGACATTTTGAAGTGAAAGGTGAACCACCACATTCTTTAGAGTCTTGGTGGTTTTTTCTTTCCGGCATGGTGGTGATCCGACTTTTAGAAAATTTATGAAAGGAGGAAGCGACTATGTCAGAAGGTAAAGTCAAATGGTTTAATGAGTCAAAAGGTTTTGGCTTCATCGAAGCGGATGAGGGCAAGGATGTATTTGTTCATTTCAGCGCCATTCAAAGCGCCGGTTTCAAGACCCTGCAAGAGGGTCAGCGTGTGAGCTTTGACATCGAAAAGGGTCAGAAAGGCCCTTCGGCGACCAACGTGAAAGTACTGTAAGAAAGCCTCTGCAGTAGCGAGAGGCACTCCGGCGTATCCAGAACGGAGTGCCTCTTTTTGTTTTTATCACCATTTTCGAGCAAAAGAAAGGAGCTGAAAATGAACAAGAATCTATATGTAGGTAATTTATCCGCCGGGGTCTCCGATGAGGACCTGAAGTCGAATTTTGCCAAAGCGGGAGAGGTCTCAACCGTAACCATCATCAAGGACAAATTTTCAGGCCAGTCCCGAGGCTTCGGTTTCGTGGAAATGGTTACGGAGGAAGGGGCAAAAGCGGCCATTGAAATGTTCAACGGCGGAACGCTCGACGGCAATACCATTAGCGTCAATGAAGCCCGTCCGAAAAAAGATTCCACCGGCCCCCGCAGTGGCGGCGGCGGATACAGAGGCGGCGGTGGTGGCGGCGGCCGCAGTGGCGGTGGCGGATATGGCGGCGGCGGCGGTCGTGGCGGTAGCGGCGGCGGTGGTGGTGGCGGCCGAAGCAGATATTAATCCGGATCCAATATCCATCCAGAGGATGATCCGGTCAATACCGGGTCATCCTTTTACGAATCTTTCCCGCAACGTTATCTCAAAATCCTACCCCTGGTTCTGATTCCCTTCAGAAGGGACCTCTTTACTTTTTCATCAAATTCGGTTATTTATCCATCATCAAGAGCATGCTATGCTTTAAGAGGCCTGATATGTCCCGAGACAAAATCCCCGTCACGCCGGCCCTGCTGGCCCTGAAAAAACATCAGGTGGCCTTCACCCCCCGACCCTATAAATATGAAGAACGTGGCGGCACCCGTGTATCGGCGCGGGAGTTGGGGGTTCCTGAGCATGAAGTCATCAAGACACTGGTCATGGAAGACGAACACAGGGCACCGCTGATGATTCTGATGCATGGCGATAAGGAGGTCTCCACCAAAACCCTGGCCCGGCTCCTGGGGGTCAAGACCGTTCATCCCTGTGACCCGAAAACTGTCGAGAAGCATACAGGTTACAGGGTGGGCGGCACATCGCCCTTTGGTACGAAAAAGGTGATCCCCCTATACATGGAAGAGACCATTGCCAGCCTGCCCCGCATCCTGATTAATGCGGGCAGCCGGGGCCTCCTGGCGGAGATGTCGCCGTCCGAACTGATCCGGGTTCTGCAGCCCATTCCTGTGGCCGTGGGTGTCCAATCCTGACGGCTTCGAAAAAACAAAAGGCCCATGGACACTTGACGTAATTCTCAATCGTCATTATAATCAATTATAAGAAGATAGCTGTTTTTATCCCGGCAGAGAACCTTGAAAGATGACGCAGCTTGTAAAGGCTGCAAACTCTCGGATGATGAAAAGAGATGCGATTGTGACTTCCGATCAAATGATTATCCGCTGTCTTAACTGCGGAACCAAGAATCGTATTCCCAAGCAACGCCTTCAGGACAAGCCGAGCTGCGGTCACTGCAAGTCTCCTTTGGATGAAATGATCATCCGCTGTCTTAACTGCGGAACCAAAAACCGCATGCCCGAGGACCGGATCAACGACCAGCCCAAATGCGGCAAATGCGGCTGCCCGCTGGTGAATCAAAGTGAACAGGGGAACCCCGTGGATGTGACGGATGCAACCTTTTCCAAGGAAGTTATTTCCTCTGCCACTTCGGTCCTCGTAGATTGCTGGGCGCCATGGTGCGCCCCCTGCCGGACAGTGGCCCCCATTCTCGACGAGCTGGCCCAAAAATATGCCGGTGGCGTAAAGATTGCGAAACTCAACGTGGATGAAAATCCCATGATCGCTTCCCAATATACGATCCAGAGCATTCCCACCATGCTGCTGTTCAGGGACGGCAAAATGATCAACCGGCTGGTCGGCGCCCTCCCCAAAGAAGAAATCGAAAAGCACCTGCTGGCGATCATGAAAACAAATTAACGTTTGACGATGAACCCTTTAGCCGAAAACACGCAGCGGACGCCCGACTCAGATTCCGATGAGGATTTTGAAAACTGCAAGGGACAGTGCGGATATACCATCTGGTGCCGAGCCTGTATGGAAGAAAGAAAAAAACTGCTGTGGGAAGCCGAACAGAAGGAGAAAGATCATGCCGACGAGCAATACGCCTGAGATGCCGGATAACACATGGAAATGCAGCAATTGCGGGAATACCATCCAGGCACAGGTCCCCCCTCAGGCCTGTCCGGTCTGTTCCAAGAAATGCGAATTTTTGAACGTGACCTGCTATCAGCCCGATTGCGGGTTCACGGGTATGGACAATCGGCTGAAATGAGCCCGGCAGGCTGAAATCCGCCTCCTTGTGATAAGGAGCGGAGCGAGAGCGTTGCATAACCGGTGAAAAATGGTTCGCAAGCGGCGAATCAAATGTTTTTTGCCTTTCCAGTGCGAAAGCTAACAGCTTGTTTTAAATCATCATGTGGCAATAACAGCTCTGAAGCGAAAAATATTTTTTAAGCGGCGGCGAAGCCATTTTTCAAGGGTCTTGGTGTGATCATGACGTCAAGTCAAGATAAGGGCCAGTTGATCTATCACGGCCGGGTCTTCGATGTTTATGAGGGAGAGGTCTGCTTTCCCAACGGTCGGAAAAGCCGGCAGAGCTGGATTGACCATAAGCCATGCATTGCCGTTGTACCGGTAAACGATGCGGGCAAGCTGATCCTCATCCGACAGTACCGTCCTGCCACCTGCCGGGTGCTCACAGAAATTCCGGCCGGGTCCATCGACAAGGGAGAGGAGACCCCGGAAGCCTGCGCACAAAGGGAACTGGCCGAAGAGATCGGTTTCCAGGCAAAAGGGCTGGTTAAGCTCTTTGAGGGGTACCTGGTCCCCGGTTACAGCAACGAATACATGCATTTTTTTCTGGCTTTTGACCTCTTCCCGCTGGCCCTGCCGCCGGACGAAGATGAATTCATTGAAACCCTGGAAGTTTCTTTCACGGAAGCCGAAGCCATGATCCAGACAGGACAGATTATCGATGCAAAAACGGCTCTCGGTATCGTCCTCGCCGCCGCCTGGCTGAAACAAAGAGGAGATCGTCCGGAAGGATAAACGGGCTCCGCCTTCAGCGCAGCATCTTTTCCCGCCTGTCCAGCTGAACCTCCAGCTTCTTCAGTAATTCCATATCTCTTTTTAGCTGTTCGTTCTCCTGCAAAAGGCTGGTGCGATCGGCCTGACATTTACTGCCCAGCATCTGCAGATCCTTTTTGAGTTGCTCCTTGTCCTGCCGCAGTTTTTCAGCCAGTTCCCGTTCGGATTGATTTTTCGCCTGTTCGGTCCGGTTTTGCGCCAGCGTTGACTGGATGGCGTCGATCAGATGGATAAATGTCTCCGCCAGAGGGCGCCATTCGCTTGTGGGATACTTATTGATCAAAAGTGCAAAGGTCTCTCTGGCCTTCACATAATCCGCCGATTTGTCAGAAAGGCCCAGACAGGATACGCCCTCATTCAGCAGCATGGCGTCGGCCTGTGGTTTACTGAAAAGACTGGCTTTCTCGACGGGAACCACCAGGAATCCCGGACCAGTGCCTTTACCCGGCGCCACGGTCGATGAAAAGGCGCAGGCCCCGAACATGAACACCAGCAATCCCATAGCTAACAACCTGGCTAAGTTTCCCTTCAAATCACGATGGCTTTGCTTTTTTCGAAAGCAGAAATCCCGCATGACTTTAATGACATGGCTTCCCGTCTGCACGGGAATGACCGAAAAAATGAATCGCAAAAGTGTGTTATCACGCTTTTCTCGTCGAGTCCGGATGGTCATTGGTCAAGTCTTCCTCTTTGACAAAGTTATTGCCTGCAAATGATTTCGCATATTCCTTCAATTCCGCTGTTATGACGGCCATTTCGAGGGCACTTTTAAAGCGGCGTCCATCACCGGTGACCATGGCCACCGAAACGGAAAGCAACGGAAAGGTCTGGACATTTCCCTTGCGATCCTTGCCGACGATGAAGCCCCGCTGCCGGTCTTCGTCAGAATAAAACGGACGGATCTGCGCATCAAAGACATCGACCAGGCGGCGGCCCAGTACCTCGGCCTGTTCCGGGTCGGCAATCAGTACAAAGTCATCCCCGCCGATATGGCCGACAAAAACATCCTGCAGGTCGCTGCGCTCCCGTTCCGCCAACAGGATTCTGGCGACTTCCTTGATGATTTCACTTGCCCAGGCATAACCGTAATTATCGGCAAAGGGCTTGAAATGATCCAGATCGATCTGACAGAGGGAAAAGGCTATTTGGGCCGACAAACGTTCCTCAATGACCCGCTCAATGGCCAGATTTCCGGGCAGGCCGGTGAGGGGACTGGCATCGAGGTTCAAGGCCTCCAGCACTTTGAGCCGTTTGGTCATCACCCCGAAAGCGCTCGCCAGGCTGCCGATCTCATCCGGCCGGTCAATGTGCAGATGGTGGTCAAACTGTCCATCTGCAATCAAACGGGTTGCCTTTTCCAGCTTTTTCAGGGGGACGGAAATATTATAGGTAATCAGCAAAGCCAGTGAAAATCCCGCCAGGAGACTCAATACCGTCAGGACAATGGTGAGCTGTGCGGCATTGGCCCCCTGTGTGCGGATCAGGTTCATCCTGGCATCAATGTCTTTCTCGGCCTTTTGCTGAATGGCCCATACCTGGGATGCCAGGCTCTCGATGATTTTTTTCCCCTCGCCTTCGGAAAGGGTCATGGCCTCCTGCAGATGATTTTCCCCGACCAGGGTCAATTCCTGCTCAAAAAGTGCGCCATACTGTCGCGCGAGTGACGCCATTTGCGTATGAAGTTGAGCAGTGCCAGGAAAGGGATGAGCGGCAAGCCCTTGCAGGCTTTGCGCAAATTCCTGGTTGCGCGCCCGGAAGATCTCGGCAAGGGAGAGGTCCTTGAGAATCAGGTATTTTCGTTCGGCGCTCTCCTGGGCCAGCAGGGCATCCATCATTTTTTTACTGGTCTCGACAATGAAGAAATCCTGGTTGATAATGCCATAGGCCAAATCATTGAGTTGACGCAGGCTGACAACGGCGTAGGCGCTGGCTGTCACGGTAAGCAGGGCCATGACCAGATAGCCCAGGAGTAATTTTCGGCTGATGGTGAGTTTCATAATCTTCTATTGGTTCCATCGGGTTGGACTTTTGACTACCATATCCAGGGTATTTCCGCAAAGAAGAAAACGTGATGGCCTTGCAGAGCACCCTCGGCAACCGCGCAAATCATCGTTTTAAAATAACACTTTGCCTGTAACCCTTTTATCTGATAAAGGGTTTTTGCATAATCGGTTAAATTCGGATGGATTAACTTCTTCCTCCCTCTTATTAAGGGGACGTCGGGTATTTTCAGATCAAAAAAAGATCGTGGAAACAGAAAATGGCGACCGATAACAAAGCTATGTGGCAAGCCGGCATAAAGACGGGACTGAAGAAAGGCTGGGACGGTTTTCTGTGGATTATGAAAATCGTGCTGCCCATATCTTTCTTTACGGCCCTGCTCGCCTGGAGCGGCTGGTTAAACCAGCTTGATTTTCTGCTGGCCCCGGCGATGGATCTCCTCAGCCTGCCGACCATGGCTGCACTGCCCCTGATTATCGGGATGCTGGCCAATATCTACGGCGCCCTTGCCGCCATGGCCGTGTTGCCCTTCACCACGGCCCAGATGACGCTCATGGGAATCTTTCTGCTGACGGCCCACAATCTGATTCAGGAGGGCATCATTCAGGCCAACTCCGGACTGCACCCTGTAAAAGCCACCCTTTTCCGTCTGGGCGCCGCCGTGGCAACGGTCCTGCTGGTCGCCCCCTTCCTGAGAGACGGCCAGACGATGGCCATCCCTGTGGATGTCGCAACAACCGCGGCCATCCCTTTTTTACAGATGGTCAAGGAGTGGGCCTGGGCAACGCTGGAACTGAGCATCAAGATCTTTCTGATCTGCATGAGCCTGCTGACCTTGCTGGAAATCCTCAAAGCGGGAGGGTGGATCACCAATATCGTGAAACTCTTCTCCCCCTTCCTGAAAATCATGGGGCTGGATAAAAAGCTGGGATTTCTCTGGATGACGGCGATTGTCTTCGGCCTGGCTTACGGCGGCGCCGTCATTGTGGAAGAAACGAAAGACGGCAGCCTGTCCAAGCAGGATCTGGAAATGCTGCATCTTTCCATCGGCATCAATCACTCCATGGTGGAAGATCCGGCCCTGTTCATGTCCCTGGGACTGAGCGCTTTCTGGCTCTACGTCCCCCGCCTCATCATGGCGATTGTCACGGTCCGCCTGATGCGACTCTGGTTCCGGTTCAAAAAAAACGAGCATTAACCACTTTTTAAAAAGTAGGACGAGCATCTCTGAAGCGAAAATGATTGTTGAGCGGCAGCAAGGCCATTTTTCACCGGTCTCACCGGAACAGCGCTTGCCCGGAGCATGATCTTTTGGTATATTGGGGCAACGCTCTTACAAAAGCAACGGTAAAACTAAAAGAGGGGAGGCTTGATTCATGATCTACAATGAGGAGTTTGAAACCCTGCCCAGGGAGGTGCTGGAATCTCTGCAGTTGAAACGCTTGCAGCAGGTCGTGCAACGGGTTTATCACACGGTCGGTTTTTACAAAACGGCCTTTGACGAAGCGGGGGTGAAACCGGATGACATCAAGAGCCTCGCCGACCTGGCCAGGCTTCCCTTTACCACCAAACAGGACCTGCGGGACAATTACCCCTTTGGTCTCTTTGCCGTGCCCATGAGCAGCGTGGTCCGGCTGCATGCCTCGTCGGGCACAACCGGACGTTCCACGGTGGTGGGATACACAAAGCGGGATATCGACGTCTGGTCGGAGCTGATGGCCCGCTGTTTTGTGGCCGCCGGCCTGAACAAGAACGACATCATTCATAACGCCTACGGCTACGGTCTTTTCACAGGCGGCCTGGGGGCCCATTACGGGGCGGAAAAGCTGGGCGCCAGCGTCATCCCCATGTCCGGCGGCAACACCAAACGGCAGATCATGATCCTGCAGGACTTCGGCCCCACGGCGATCTGCTGCACCCCCTCCTATGCCCTCAACCTGGCAGAACAGGGACGGGCCATGGGCGTCGACATGCGGAACCTGAAGCTGCGTGTCGGGATCTTCGGGGCCGAACCCTGGTCGGATAAAATGCGGGATGAGATCGAAAGCGCCATGAATATCATGGCCTTGAATATCTACGGCCTGTCGGAAGTCATGGGACCGGGGGTCTCCATGGAATGCACCGAGGGCCGCAGCGGCATGCATATCTTCGAGGATCACTTTCTCGCCGAGATTATCGACCCCGAGACAGGCGCCGTCCTGCCTTA
>JAPLJM010000283.1 GCA_026388595.1 Deltaproteobacteria bacterium | reverse complement strand
CCTTTCCTACCGTCCCCGCCAACAATGAAGACAGAGCTGTTCTTCCGGCAGGCCAATGGCTTCGATCATGTCCTCGATCTTCAGGTATCTGAGAGACGTCACATTCAGATCCCGCCTGATCCATTCGATCATGTTGCGGTACTTCTCCGACCGGTGATCCAGGTACGCTTCCACATTTTCAATGTCCGTCCCCTCGATGGCCCGGATGGCTCGCCGGCAGGCCAGCTCGGATTTCGATCTTGTGGAAGAGGCAAAAATGCAGGGAAACATCAGGGGCGGGCAGGCCGGCCGGATATGGATTTCCCGGGCACCGTTATCCATGAGCTTCTTGATGGTGTAGTTCTTGAGCTGTGTCCCGCGGACGATGGAATCGTCGCAGATCACCATCCGGCTGCCGTTGATGACGCCCCGGACAGCACTGAGCTTCATGGTCGCCACGAGGTCCCGGATATCCTGAGACGGCGGCGTATAGCTCCGTCCGTAACCCGGCGTATATTTCACCAGCGGCCTCCGGTAGGGAATGCCCGATTCAATGGCATATCCGATCGCATGCCCCACCCCGGAATCGGGAATCCCCGCGACAAAGTCGGCCTCGACATCATCACTACGGGCAATGGCACGGCCGCAGCGTTCCCGGGCGCTTTCCACCGGAATACCCTCATAGACCGACGAGGGATAACCCGTGTAGATCCAAAGGAAGGCACATACATTTTTAATCGGGCTTTCCGGCTTGAGGTTTTTTAGACCTGACAAGGAAAGGAGGGTGATTTCACCCGGCCCCAGATGCTTGACCAGATCATAGCCGAGGTTCGGAAAGGCGCTTACTTCGGTCGCGACGGCGAAGCCCCCTCCCTGGTTGCTGCTTCTTTCCGCGATGGAAAGGGGGAAGCGACCGTATTTATCCCTTGCGGCATAGACACCGTCCGCCGTCATGACAAGCGCACAGATGGACCCTTCAATGGCGTCCTGCATCTTCACGATGCCATCCACAATGGAATCGCCCTGATTGATCAGCTTGGCCACCATTTCCACGGTGTTGATGCCGCCTCCGGTCATTTCGCTGAAGGATGACCCCTTATCCATCAGCTCTTTCGTAAGCCTGTCCTTGTTGGTGATCAAACCGGTTGCGGCAATCGCGAAGGTGCCGAACTTGGAGCGCACGATCAGGGGCTGGGGCGATTCGTCGTCGATGGCGCCGATCCCCTGATAGCCCTGCATCTCCTTGTAATCGTCGACAAAGCGCGATTTGAACTGGGCCTGGCTGATGCTGTGAATGGTATTGTAAAATCCCTGTTCCCCGTAAACGGCCATACCGCCGTTTTCCGTGCCCAGGTGAGAGTGGTAATCCGTTCCGTAAAACAGCGTCTTTGAACAATCCTGCCGAGAGACAACACCAAATAAACCGCCCATAGGGTCCTCACTTTAAATGCTCTAAGAGCATGTATTTAAAACCTTTTCAAAAGTCTCTATTCGAGCTTCAAGGCGGCATCCCGGATCCGGTCCAGGCCCTTTTCGATGTTCGCCATGGACGTGGCGTAGGAAAGACGGATATGATCGTCATGCCCGAATTCGCCGCCGGGGATGACCGCCACATTGGCGGCGTCCAAAAGCCAGGCAGCCACATCGGAAGATGTTGTCAGAACCTTCCCGTCATGCTTCCGGCCCAGCAGGCCGGCAATCTCGGGAAAGACATAAAAGGCACCCTGAGGGGTCATGCAGGTGATGCCCGGAATTGCATTCAGCCTTTCCACAATTACGTTTCTGCGCTTTTCAAATTCCCTGACCATTGTGCCCACAATGGCCTGATCACCGTTCAGGGCCTCTACGGAGGCCTTCTGGGCAATGGATGTCGGGTTCGAGGTGTTCTGGCTCTGCAGCTTCGTGGCGGCGGCGATGATGTCCGCCGGTCCTGCCGCGTATCCGATCCGCCAGCCCGTCATGGCATGGGATTTGGAGAGGCCATTGACCACCACGGTCAGCTCTTTCATGGCGGGATGAACGGAAGCCACGTTGGCAAAGTCCAGGCCGTCGTAAAGGATCTTTTCATAGATGTCGTCGGAAATGGCCAGCACCTTCTTCCTGGCGATGACCGCTGCCAGTTTTTCCACTTCCGCAGGACTGTAGGCCACACCGCTCGGATTGGAGGGGCTGTTGATGATGACGGCACGGGTGCGGTCGGTGATGGCCGTCTCCAGTTCTGACGGCTGGATTTTGAAGCCTTCCGAGGCCCTAGTCTTCAGGATGACCGCCTTTGCGCCGGTGAGCATCACGATGTCCGGGTAGGATACCCAGTAGGGGGAGGGAATGACGACTTCATCGCCTTCCTCGAAGAGGACCTGGGCCAGATTATAAAGGGTATGTTTGGCGCCGCAGGATACACAAATCTGTGCACGGGTGTAGCTCAGATGATTATCCCGCTGCAGTTTGGCGATGATGGCGTCCTTCAGTTCATCGATGCCGCCGACGGGGGTGTATTTGGTAAAGCCTTCGTTGATGGCTCGGATGGCCGCCTGCTTGACATTGTCCGGCGTGTCAAAATCAGGTTCGCCGGCGCCGAATCCGATAATATCCCGGCCTTCCGCCCGCAGGGCATTGGCTTTCATGGTGATGGCCAGAGTCGGCGACGGCTTGATGCTATTAATACGTGCTGTCAGCTTCATAATCTTCTTTATTCCTTTACCTTTGCAAATAATTGTTCAAGTCTTTCATTAACAATATCAGGCACCAGCCCCTTGACGGAACCACCCAGGCCGGCCGCTTCATTAATCAGATTTGAGCTTGGATAGAACCACTGATAGCCCGTCATTAGAAAGACGGTCTCGATATCACGGTTCAGACGTCTGTTGATCAAGGCCATCTGAAACTCATATTCAAAATCCGAAACAGCCCGCAACCCCCTGAGAATGACATTTGCACCCATATCCTTCACGTAATCGACCAGCAGGCCGGCAGAGCAGTCAACCCGGACATTATGGTCATTTATAACGGCACGAACCAGATCCATCCTCTCTTGAACGGTAAAGAGAGACGACTTGTTCGGGTTATAAGCCACGAGGATGATCAGCTCATCAAACATTCGGAGACCACGCGTAATGATGTCTATATGTCCATTGGTAATGGGATCAAAAGAACCGGGATAAACAGCAGTTTTCTTCATGATAGCCATCCTCTTAATATATTTATTTCACCTCATTGCAAACCTTCATCTGGAATTAGCGGCGTTTGCAAAAATTATTTACTGTTTGATCGATCATATCCTGAAAAACGACAGAATCGTATCTCCGTATTGCCTCTGATCGATGAGAACGAGCTGACCGGATTCACTGTCCTTTATCGCTTCTCGAATTGAATGCTGAATGGCCAGCAGGCCATCCTTTGCCATCAGCGCTCCACTCCCCAGATGCTCCAGGGTCTGACTAACGAACCCCCGCTCGTAGGGTGGGTCGGCAAAGAGAATATCAAAAGCATCAGACCGTTCCTTTAATTTTGGGACCGCAAGGATAAAATCAGATGAAAGGATTTCGCTTCTGCCGGTAAAGCCGCATGTTGCTATGTTTCTCGTCATGGCATCAACCATAACCTGATTATTTTCAATGAACATTGCCTTGATCGCCCCCCGGCTCAGGGCCTCCAGTCCCATGTTGCCCGTCCCGGCAAAGAGATCGAGAAAGGATTTTCCATTCAGGGGCTGGATGATGTTGAAAAAAGCCGCTTTGATCCGCTCGGCGGTCGGCCGGACAGAAGCGCCCCTGGGAACACAGAGCTTTCTACCCTTGGCTTCTCCGCCGATAATTCTCATTACA
>JAPLJM010000026.1 GCA_026388595.1 Deltaproteobacteria bacterium | reverse complement strand
ACGTAAGATATCCCGGGCTTTTTCTTTTGAGCGGTTTGCATAACCGGTGAAAAATGGCTTCACCGCCGCTCAAAAGTCTTTTTCGCTTCAGAGATGTTCATAACCGTATTATGATTACGCAGAAAAGCCGTTAACATCAATACTGGAAAGACTTAAGCATTTGATTAGCCGCTTGTGAACCATTTTTCACCGGCTTTTCATTGTGGAGAGAATTTATGAAAACGGTCGCCATCATCCCTGCGGGTGGTCTTGGAAAAAGAATGCAGGGATCACTATCCAAGCAGTATCTGCGCGTTGGCGGCAAACCCATCCTGGCCCATACCCTGAATATCTTCCAGTTGTCACCGGACATTGACGACATCGTCTTGGTCACGCCTGAAGAAGATGTGATGTCCGTCAGGCAAACGATTGTTGAACACTGGGGGATTTTCAAGGTACGACACGTTCTCGCGGGAGGCCCGCAGCGGCAGGATTCCGTTCGGAACGGACTGACCGCCATCGGCGATGAGGTCGATATGGTTCTGATCCATGATGCCGTCCGTCCGTTTATAACCGGCGACATGATCCATCGGGCTGTGCGGGAGGCTGAAAAGTGGGGCGCCGTCACCATGGGGGTGCCGGTGAAGGATACGGTGAAAAGGGTGGATCAGGGGGGGTGGATCCTCGAAACCCTGAACCGTCAGGTTTTGTGGCTGACGCATACGCCGCAGGCATTCAAGCGGTCCGTGATTCAGGAAGCCTACCGGAAAGCCGATGAGGATCGGTTTTCCGGGACCGATGACGCATCCCTGGTTGAACGGATGGGATTCCGGGTCAAGATGATCGAGGCTTCCTATGAAAACATCAAGATCACCACGCCGGAAGACCTCCTCCTGGCCGAGCTCCTGATCAAACGACAGGCAAAGGAGAGCGCTTCGTGAGAATCGGTTTCGGATATGACAGCCACCGCCTGGTGGCGGGGCGGCGGCTCGTGCTGGGGGGGGTGGAAATTCCCCATGACAAAGGTTTATCGGGGCATTCGGATGCCGATGTTCTGGTCCATGCCGTTTGCGATGCCATCCTTGGCGCCTTGGCTGCCGGCGATATCGGCCGCCATTTCCCCGACACGGAACCGGCCTATAAAAACATTTCGAGTCTGAAACTGCTGGAGCATGTCCGCAATCTGGGCGAGCAAAAGGGATACGCCATTCATAACCTTGATTCCACGATCGTGCTGGAAAAGCCGAAACTTGCGGGGCATATCCCGCAGATGCTGCGAACCCTTGCGGAAACTTTAAAAATCTCCGTTGATTGTATCAGCATCAAAGCCAAAACGAATGAGGGCATGGGGTTTACCGGGCTTCAGGAGGGGATTGCCGCCTATGCCGTTGTCACGATTGTGCAGAAGGGAGACCGATGACCGCCGACAAACCGCGGGTCCGATTCGCGCCGTCACCCACCGGTGATCTGCATGTGGGCAACGCCAGGACGGCTTTGTTCAACTGGATGTTCGCCCGGCATTATGGCGGCGAATTCATTCTCCGCATTGAAGATACAGACCCAGTCCGGACGTCGAGGGATTTTGAATACCGGATTCTGGAGGATCTTGCATGGTTGTCCATCGACTGGGATGAAGGCCCCGGCAAGGAAGGTGGAAAAGGTCCTTATCACCAGCAGGAGCGGCTCTATTTATACGACCATTATCTGAAAAATCTGATCGAGGCCGGAGCTGTCTATCCCTGCTATTGCACTGAAGCAGAACTGGAGGCAGAGCGGGCGGAGCTGGTCTTCAGAAAAATGATGCCCCGCTATATGGGGAAGTGCCGGAACCTCAGTGATTCCAACCGAAAAACCATGACGGATCAGGGAAGAAAGCCGTCTTACCGTTTCCGGATCGGGGCAGGGCAGATTGAATTTTCGGATTTGATCCGGGGCGCCATGAAATTTGACGCCGGGGCATTGGGGGACTTCATCATCGTCCGCTCAAACGGGATCCCGGCCTACAATTTTGCCGTTGTCGTCGATGACCACCTCATGACCATCTCTCACGTGATCCGCGGCGAGGATCATCTTTCCAATACAGCCCTCCAGTTGCTGATCTATGAAGCCCTCGGTTTCAAACCGCCCATCTTTGCACACCACTCCCTGATCCTGGGAAAAGACCGGTCCAAACTCAGCAAGCGGCATGGGTCCGTCGCCGTCCGGGAATTCCGGGAAAGGGGTATTCTGCCGGAAGTTCTCCTGAATTATCTTGCACTGCTGGGCAGCTCTTTCGGCGGCGGACGTGAAGTCTGTACTCAGGAAGAGATGATTTCTTCTTTTTCGCTGGATCGTGCCGGTAAAAGCGGGGCCATCTTTGACGAGGACAAGCTGAATTGGCTGAACGGAATATATATCCGCCAGGGGGATCTGGAGCGCCTGACGGAACGGCTGCTGCCCTACATCAGGGCTGCCGGTCATGATGTGGACAACCTTGACCGGGCATGGCTTGAAAGGGTCATTGATGCCGTCAGAGGCGACTTGGTGACCTTGTCTGACATTGGGACTCAGATGGACATCTTTTTTGATGATCGGTATGCCCTTTCCGGTGAGGCGCAGCAAGTTCTCAGGGAGGAACAGGCCATGAATGTGGTCCGGGCGCTCCGGGAAAGCCTTGAGCAATCGCCTTTTTCCACCGACGAGGCTTATCACCAGATCATGGCCTCCGTTGCAAAGAAGACGGGTGTGAAGGGGAAAAAGCTCTTCATGCCCATCCGTGCCGCCGTGACCGGAAAAGTTAGGGGGCCGGAACTGGATAAGGTATTTGCGATCTTAAGCCTCGAATCTCTGAGGCATCGGGCTGAAGACGTGATCAGCGGTCCCCTTGGTGGGCGCCGCTGATCACGGGGAAATGACTGCTTTTTAAAAGCTGCCGCTTATTGTTACAGCGGAATGTTGTTATGTTTCTTCGGCAGCCGAACCTCTGCTTTGTCTTTCAGTGCGTCCAGCAGCGTGGCAATACGCTTCCGGGTATCCCGGGGGGCGATAATTTCTTCGATGATGCCCATGTTGGCAGCAAAGTAGGGGTTGTTAAACTGACTTTCGTATAAGGCGACCAGTTCCGCGCGTTTGGCGGCGGGGTCCTCTGCGGAAGCGATTTCACGGCGGTAAATGATGTTGCAGGCGCCCTCAGCACCCATCACGGCAATCTCTGCCGACGGCCAGGCCATGACGTAGTCCGCTCCCAGATATTTACTGCACATGCCGATATAGGCGCCGCCGTAATCCTTGCGGGTCACAACGGTGAGTTTCGGAACTGTGGCTTCCGCATAGGCATGGAGCAGTTTGGCGCCGTGGCTGATAATGCCCGACCATTCCTGCTTTGTGCCGGGCATATAGCCGGGGACGTCGGAGAAGGTCAGCAAGGGGATATTGAAAGCGTCGCAAAAGCGGATAAAACGTGAGGCTTTGTCGGAGGCATTGACATCCAGAACACCGGCCCCGAACTTGGGATTGTTGGCAATGACGCCAACCGTTTGGCCCATGATCCGGATAAATGCGACCAGCATATTTTTTGCCCACATTTCGTGCGGTTCAAAAATTTCATGATTGTCCGCCACGGCCGTAACCACCATTTTCATATCATACCCGCGCGAGGCTTTGTCCGGGATAATCCCGTCAAGCTCCGGGCATTCCCGATCCGGACTGTCTGAACAACTCACCAGCGGCAGAGGGTTGTGACAGCTGTCAGGCAGATAAGAGAGCAGGAGCTTGAGTTTATTGATACAGTCCTCATCGTTCTCCGTGGCAAAGTGGCAAACACCGCTTTTGGTCGCGTGGGCCACAGCGCCACCCAGGTCATCGTGGGTTACTTCTTCGCCGATGACGGCCTTGATGACATCGGGTCCGGTGATATACATGTAGCTGGTCTTCTTGATCATGAAGACCCAATCCGTCAGCGCTGGAGAATAAACGGCGCCACCCGCTGTGGGTCCCATAATCGCGGTAATCTGAGGGATGTATCCCGAACCGATGGTGTTGCGGTAGAAGATTCCGCCGTAACCATCCAGAGCCGGAACGCCCTCCTGGATCCTGGCGCCGCCGGAGTCATTCATCGATACAAAAGGCTTCCGGGCATCCAGGGCCATATCCATAATTTTCCAGATCTTCCTGGCATGCATTTCACCAAGACTGCCGCCAGAGCTGGTAAAATCCTGAGCGGCGGTAAAGACGGTCCGTCCGTTGACCTTCCCGAAGCCGGTAATAACGCCGTCCGCATTGATATCTTTCTTGTCCAGACCAAACAGGGTCGATCGGTGTTTAACAAAAAGCTGCACTTCCTGGAACGTGCCTTTGTCAAAAAAAAGATCCAGCCTTTCCCGGGCCGTGAGTTTGCCCAGTTCATGCTGTTTGGTAATCATTTTCTCGCCGCCCATGCTCATCAAGGCTTCTTTCTTAGCTTCAAAAGCCTTGATTTTTGCTTGCGTCCCTTTCAATTGTTCCGCTTCCATAACTTCTCCGTCTCCTTTAAGATTATTATTCAGATGTTGTCATCTTGTGCGAGATTTCCGTCTTGACCCCAAAGTCCCATTGAGATATATGCCCCGCAGTTAAGCTATCCTCAGAGAGCGGCTATGCTTGGGGAGAGATGTGTCCGAAGTATCCAATGGGCTGTTTTCCGAACATTCTTCATGAATTTTGGGGCGCCTATTAACACGTTTGTAGATAAGTTGCAAGGAGGATCAATGAAATATATCGACGAAATTGACATCAAAGGGAAAAAGGTTTTGTTCAGATTTGATTTCAATGTGCCTTTGGACAGTAACCTGAAAATTACGGACGACACGAGAATCCGCGCCATTTTGCCCACGCTTAACCATGCCCTCGATGAGAACGCCCGGATCATCATCGCGTCGCATCTGGGTCGGCCCAAAGGTAAACCGGCTCCTCAGCTCAGTTTGGCCCCCGTGGCTAAAAGATTGTCCCGATTACTGGGCAAGGAGGTGACGATGGCCCACGATTGTGTGGGGCCCGATGTGATGAAACTGGTTGAGGAGATGAAACCGGGGGAGGTGGTCCTGCTGGAGAATCTGCGCTTTCACCCGGAAGAGGAAAAGAACGACGACCGTTTTGCAAAAGAACTGGCCGGTCTTGCCGATATTTTTATCGACGACGCTTTCGGCAATGCCCATCGCAGCCATGCGTCCAATGTGGGGATCACCAAGTACGTAAAAAAATGTGCGGCGGGTTTCTTAATCAAAAAGGAACTGAACTATCTGATCCGGGCGGTGGATAAACCGGCCAGACCTTTTGTGGCAAT
>JAPLJM010000112.1 GCA_026388595.1 Deltaproteobacteria bacterium | reverse complement strand
AGATCATGGCGCACCGGCCGGAAAGCAGGCCATCCATCTTCACCGCGTCTGAACGCCGGTCCCTTTCCCTGAAAGATATGATCCCCGGAGAAGACTGCCGTAATGCCGCCGGCACCTGTTTCATTCAGGAGACGACCGTTGATGCATCCACCTGGCATGGCCATCGCCGCATCAGAGATTTCACCGATCTGAACATGCAGGCCGCCGCCTTCCTGGCCAACAACGCCGCCCTTGCCGAATGTCGGCTGGAGGAGGGCCTGTTTCTGGACACGGAGACCACCGGGCTTGCCGGCGGCACGGGCACGATGGCCTTTTTGATCGGGCTGGGATGGTTCGATCAGGGGCGCTTCATCGTCCGGCAGATCTTTGCCCGCGATTTTACGGAAGAACGGGCCGCCCTGACCCACCTCGCAGATATCGCCGGCACCAAGCGCTTCCTGGTCAGTTTCAACGGAAAAACCTTTGATGTGGGCCTGCTGTCGACACGGTATATCATGAATCGCCTGCAAAGCCCCTTCGCAGCGCTGCCCCATCTTGACCTGCTCTACCCCGCCCGACGACTGATTGCGCACCGTCTTGAGAATTGCCGCCTCGCAACCCTTGAAGAAAGGGTCCTTGGTTTGGTCCGTCTGGATGACGTGCCGGGCAGCGACATCCCGCAGCGTTACTTCGACTGGCTGCGCGGAGGGGACGCCCGCCCGCTCAGGGATGTCTTCACACATAACCGCCTTGATATCATTTCCCTGGCGGCCCTGATGGACCATCTTGCGGCATTGATGCAGGGTCGCCTGGATATGGCCCATGCCGATGCACGCGATCTGCTTGCCCTGGCCCGATGGTACAGCGAGCGGCAAGACACCCGGCAGGCCCAATGTTTGCTGACACCACTTGTACAATCGCCCGAGACAGCGGTGCGGATGGAAGCCCGGAAAATGCTTTCCCTGATCTACAGGCGCACCGGCCGCTGGGAGGAGGCCGTCGGGCTTTGGCAGCAGATGGTTCGGGAGCATTCCGACGATCGCTTCGCCCTGATTGAATTGGCCAAGTGGTATGAACACCGGGCGCATGATGATGTAACCGCCCTGAAACTGGTCCGGCAGGCCATCCGGCAGGCGGGAGGGCAATGCACTGCAGCGGAACGGGAAGCGCTGTTGCATCGTCGGCAGCGCCTGCAGCAGCGACAAGCTGAACAGCCGGAGAGAAATGATTGACAAAAGAGGAATCATTCATATATTGGTAGAAAATTATTTTCGCATGAGCCGCAAGGAGACTATCCATTGACGAAAACCTATAAATGTAAAAAGCGAGGGACGTTGGTTGAAGAGATCTGCCAGGATACCGCTTGCGAATGGCGGCTAAAAAACGAAGGATTTCTGAACTGTACCTGGGTAGCCTGCAATTACGGCCCCTTCACCCTTGAGGAAGTGGGTGAAATGATGGGCGTGACCCGGGAAAGAATCAGACAGATCGAGGCGAAGGCCCTCAAAAAACTTCAGCACAAAAAACGAAGGGATCAACTGCGGGACTTTGCTTCGCCCGATAATGACTGGGAAATGATATAAAATCCATCTTTTGCCTCAAGCGACGGATGACGGAACCTGACCGCTTGAGATGACTTTTGCATTGACATTCAACCCTGAGACGGCAAGTCGCCATCATGGTTTCACGGCTGTCGGCGCTTCTTCATCTGCTCGATAAAAATAAATTCATTCATGTGCGCTTTTCGTTCAGGCTTTGAAAAAAGCAGGGCGGAAATGCCGAATTCCAGCTCCAGCGCAGAGTATGAATCAAGCTGCGGCGTAATCATGGACACCTTTTTGACGGCCTCAATGGCCTTTGCCGAACGCTTGGACAATTCTTCCGCCATGACCATCGCCTCTTTCATAAACGTCTCCGGGGAGGCAACCTTGTTCACAAGGCCGATCCGCAAAGCTTCCTTTGCCCCCAAGGGCTCGCCGAGCATGGCAATTTCTTTGGCCTTGGCCAACCCGACAATCTGCCGTAGGGGATTGAACAGCGGGTTCAGGCCGAATTTCAGTTCCGGATGCCCGAATATGGCCGATTCTGAGGCAATGATCAGATCACAGACGAGGGCCAGGTTAAAGCCGCCGCCAAGGGCAATGCCCCCCACAGCCGCAATAACGGGCTTCCGGCAGGCATAGATGCGCTTCAGGTAGTTGACGATGGACTTGAAGTATTCATCAATTTCATGGTCGGGAAGAGCCGCCATTTCCTTGATATCCATCCCCGCTGAAAAGACGTAATCGCCGCCTGTGAGAATGATGGACTTGACCTCCGGATCGCCTTCGAGCCTGACAAAACAATCCTCGATCTCATCACGCATTTTCCGGGAAAGGGCGTTCATTTCATTGGGGCGGTTCAGGGTCACAATGGCGTAACCCGTCTTCTTTTCCAGCAGGATGGTCTGACTGTTCATTCCGGTGTATTCATCTTTCTTTGAAGTTCTCTGCCCACCTTGAAGAAAGGCACCCGCCGCGCCTCAAGCTGCACAGGGGCGCCGTTTTGTGGATTTCTCGCCGAACGGGCACGGCGGCGCCGAATGGTGAAATTGCCGAATCCGCGAACATCGATCCGCTCGCCCCTTCTCAATGCTTCCGTCATGGCGTCAAAGAGAATGTTCACCGCAAAAGCCACATCCTTGGTCGAACAATCTTTCCATCGATCCTGTACTTTTCGGACCAGATCATTTTTCGTCATGGCTCACGGTGTCCCTATGGATCCTTGATCATAGAGAAAATTCAATCCCTCAGAGCGGGCATCGCCTTTCTTCATTTCTCCCACCAGCGATATGACCGCCTGCTGGAGAATCAGCTCCCAGAAAGTCGACTTCTTTTTGACGGGATAAATGACATCAGGCTCACCTTTGATGCCGGACAGGGTCCCGGCAAGGCGGACGGTATAGTTCAGATCTCCAAGCTCATCGACGAGACCCAGCTTCTGTGCCTGTCTTCCCGTAAAAACGCGGCCATCGGCAATCCTGCGCAAATCTTCCTTGGGAATCCGCCTGCCCTTTGACACGGCCTCCAGGAACTGATCATAAGTGTCATCCACCAGGGATTGGATCAGTGCCTTTTCATCCTCGGTCATCGGCCGGGTTGGCGTTCCGATGTCCTTGAAGCGGCCGCTTTTAACGACGGATGACTTCAGGCCTATTTTTTTCAGCAGCTCTTCGGCGTTGGCAAAATGCATGATGGCCGAAATACTGCCGGTCACCGTACCTGGATTGGCCACGACCCGGTCCGCCGCACAGGCGATCAGATAGCCGCCGGATGCTGCAAGCGACCCCATGGAAGCCACCACCTTTTTTTTCTTCTTCACCGCCAGGACGGCGTCATATATTTCCTGGGCGGGCGCAACGCCGCCGCCCGGGGAATCGATGCGGAGGACCACCGCCTTAATACTGCCATCCTTGCCAAAGGCATTAAGCTGCCGTGAAATCTCCTGGGAATCCCGGATGACCCCTTCAATCGTGACAACACCGACGTGCTCACCCCAGGTCAGGGTGCGCTGCCCGAAAAGGGAACCCATCAGGGCCATCAAAAGCAAAAAGAAGAGGCCGATCAGCAGAAGCAGACCTAGACCCAAAATGACCGGATGCTTTCTCATGATCAAAGGGTGGTCCCGACAGGGTTAGCTCTTGATTTCAATTCTTGCGTCTGCCAGCGCGCGGCCCAGGCTGGACCCGACGTTCTCACGGTTATTGAGATAGGACGCTGCCACCGGCGCCTCTTGCGGGGTGGGAGCTTCCAACTCTTTGATGCTCAACCGGATTTTTCTGTTTTTGAGATCCACATTCTTGACCACCGCCGAGACCGAATCCCCCACCGAGAACAGATCCGAAGAAGCCTTGACCCGCTTTTGGCTGAGCTCAGAAATGTGAACCAGACCTTCAATCCCTTCTTCCAGCTCAATAAAAATGCCAAAATCGGTCAGATTGGTGACCTTGCCGCTGACAACGGTTCCAATACGGTATGTCTGGTCCAGTTCATCCCAGGGATTCTTTTCAATCTGCTTGATCCCGAGAGAAAACTTCTCGCTTGCCACATCGATATTCAATACCATGGCTTCGATTTCCTGGCCCTTTTTAAAGAGTTCCGAGGGATGTTTGACGCGGTGTTTCCAGGAAATATCGGACATGTGGATCAAGCCGTCAATGCCGTCCTCTACACCGACAAAGATGCCGAAATTGGTGATGTTCCGAATAACCCCTTTGATGATGGTCCCTTCCGGATATTTATTCTTCAAGGCTTCCCATGGGTTCAGGGTCGTCTGTTTCAGCCCCAGCGAGATGCGCTTAGAGGTCGCATTGACTTCGAGCACCATGACGTTAACCTGATCACCGATGTTCAACACCTTGGAGGGATGTTTCATTTCGCGCGTCCAGAACATCTCGGAGACATGAATTAAACCTTCAACGCCCGCTTCAAGTTCCACAAAAACGCCATAGTCCGTGATATTCACCACATTGCCCGTAACGATCTCGCCTACCGGGCACCGCGCTTCGATCGTTTCCCAGGGATTTTCCATGAGCTGCCTGAGTCCGAGGGCAACCCGTTCCTTGGTCCGGTCAAAGGAAAGAACCTTTACCCGGATTTTCTCCCCCTTGAAAAAATTATCCGCCGGCCGTGTAATCCGGCCCCAGGAAATGTCTGTCACATGCAAAAGGCCGTCAATGCCACCCAGATCAATGAAGATACCGTAATCTGTAATATTTTTGATAATGCCCTCAATGATTTTTCCTTCTTCCAGGCGCTCCAGGGTCTCCACTTTTTCTGCTTCTCGTTCAATCTCCAGAATGGTTTTACGCGAAAGAACGACATTATTTCGTTTGCGATCATATTTGAGGACATTGAACATCATCGTCTGGCCAACGAACTTGTCAAGATCCCGTATCGGCCGGATGTCGACCTGAGAACCGGGGAGAAAGGCCGGGATGCCGATATCCACGGAAAGCCCTCCCTTGACCCTGGACAAGACTGTGCCCTTGATGGGTGTATTCTGTTCACAGGCGATTTTCACGTCATCCCATATTTTAATTCTTGCCGCCTTATCCCGTGACAGGACGAGGTTGCCATCGCCATCGCGGCGATCGACCAGGATTTCAATCTCATCACCCACAGCGACGGTGATATTTCCTTCCTCATCCCGAATCTCTTTTGCCGGAATATAGCCTTCCGTCTTCCATCCCACGTCAACCATCACGGTATCGGCGTTGATCTGGACGACTTTACCGGTGACCACGGCGCCAAGCTGAACATTCTGCAGGCTCTGCTCATAAAGTTCCTTGAACCCGATGTCTTCATCCTTCCCCTGGGCTCGCAGGTTTCTGATTCTTGCTCTAAAATCTTGTTATCATCGTTAACCATTTAACCTTCCCCCCTCTAATATAATCAGCGATACCAGCTGTCAGAGGTAACACAGTGATTATGAAATATCAAGCAAATTGAAGAAAAAAGTGACGGCTTATTCGTCATCGTTTGGCCACCACCGCCAGCATGGCATTCACCACCGCTTCTGTATTCAGTTGCGTGGAATCGATAACGATCGCACCCTCCGCAACTCTCAGCGGGGCAATGACCCTTTCGCGATCCTGCCTGTCCCTGGCCAGCAAGTCTTTCTTCAAGGATGAATAGTCCACATTTTCGCCTCGCATGACCAGTTCCATGTAACGGCGACGAACCCGCTCTCCCACATCAGCCTCCAGAAAGAACTTGAACTCCGCTTCAGGAAAGACCACGGTTCCCATATCCCGGCCTTCGGCAATCACACCGCCGTCTTTCACGAATTCACGCTGAATCGACAGCAATGCAGCGCGCACCGCCGGCATGGCCGACAGGGTTGACGCGAGCAGGCTGATAGGCTCTGTCCTGATTTTTTCGGTCACATCCTCACCATCGACAAAAACCCTCTGGGCCTGATCAACACAATGCAATCGGATTTTAGCTCGCCCGCACAGGTCTGCGATCCTCTCTTCACCGGCAGCGGACATCCCCCTCTTTGTTACCTGGTAGGCCACCGCCCGATACAAGGCCCCCGTATCCAGATAGAGATAGGAGAGTTTTTTTGCCAGCAGCTTGCTGATCGTACTTTTTCCCGAACCTGCCGGTCCGTCAATTGTGATCAAAAGCCCCTTTTTCAATCTCACACCCCTGTCCCGGTTATGATATTTATCAATATTATCCTTGAATGAACAAACACTTTCATATACAAGGAAGTGCATTATTGTTTTCGTTGCCTATAGCAGATTCCCGCCTGGAAAGCACCGTCCAATTTTGATTTCAGGCACTCATAGAAGTGATCATATGATGATGCCCTTAGACCCGCAGAAAATTATAAAATATTGTGTTTTCGTTGTCATCGGCCTGCTGCTGTTCCTTTTTACCACAAGGCCTGTCTGCGCACTGACCATTGAGGAGGAAAAGAAGGCCGGCAAAGAACTATTTGATAAATTGGAAAAACACGGCTATCTGGAACAGAATGCACGGGCAGAAAATTACATCTCGGAACTGGGCAAACGGCTGCTCGCCAACAGCAAACCGATTTTCGACTTCCGGTTCTCCATCATCAAAAGTTCGGGCATCAACGCTTTTGCCACACCCGGCGGTTACGTTTATGTCTATCAGGGACTGATCGATCTGGTGGAAACGGAAAGTGAACTGGCGGGTGTCCTGGCACATGAAATCGCCCATGTCAACGCCCGGCACATTGCGAGCATCGCTGAAAAGTCGGGAAAGATCAGCATCGCCACGCTGGCCGCCATCCTGGCCGGCGCGCTGTTGGGGGGTGGAGGACAAGCCACCGCCGCCATCGCCGCCATGACGATGGCGACGGCCACCCATATGAGCCTTAAATACAGCCGGGAACATGAAGAGGAAGCAGACCGGCTGGGCATGGCTTGCCTTGTGCAGACAGGTTATGAGGGCAAGGCCGTCATCGATTTTCTGAAAATTATGAGACGGTACGAATTTTATTCCAACACGATTCCCTCTTATTTCTTAACCCATCCCGGCACAGATGAGCGGATCCGGTATCTGGACGGCTTGCTGCAGACAACCTATCGGAGGCAAAGTGGTGAAAAATCGGTCATCGGCGGTTTGAAGAGGATTCAGGCCATTCTTTCCCTGGACAACAAAAACCTTGACGCCACCCTGAGAAAATACGAAGAGGACCTGAAGAAAAATCCAAACGATTTGGATATCCTGTATGGTCTGGCCCTCGTACAGGAAAAAATGGGCTTGATCGCCCCAGCCCTGGGAAATTTTCAAAAGGCCCTGCAGTTGGCGCCCGAAGATGAAGATATCGTCCGGGATACGGGGATCATTTATTTCCGCGCCGGCTCCCCCAAAGAGGCCGCCGACTTGCTACGCAAGGCCTATCATTTGAATGGAAACAATCAGGCGACGATGTCTTATCTGGCCCAGGCCTATGAAGCAACCGGCGACTCTGCATCGGCACTCGATCTGTACCGGAAACTGGAGATGAAAAAAATCGACGATGTGGACATCTACCACAGCATTGCCATGGCCTACGGGAAGACGAATCATCCCGGTGAATCCCATTACAACTTCGGCCTGTTCTTCAAGAAAAAGAACAAAAAGGACAGCGCCCTGTTCCACTTTAAGGCTGCCCTTCCCTACTTTCCGAAAGACAGCGAGCGGGCCAGGGACATTGAAAAGGAAATCAAAGCCCTGAAAAAATAACTAAATCCCGTCCTGATCCAGTTGCTCCGGCAACAATTCTCTCCGGACATAATCACGATAAATACGTTCCTTCTCGAAGAGTTCAAACAAGTCCGGATCGATATGACCGTCTTTGACCATGAAACCAATGATTTTCATGGACTGGGATAGGGTGGTGGCCTTTTTGTAGGGCCTGTCTTTGGCGGTCAGCGCCTCGAAGACATCTGCCAGGGCGAGGATGCGGGACTGAAGGGAAATCGCATCACCGCTCAGCCCGTTGGGATAACCTGTTCCATTCATTCTTTCGTGATGCGCCGCCGCATAATCCGCTATATGCCGCAACTTTTTCGGAAAAGGCAATTGCGATAACATTTTATACGTCACCCGCGCATGGTTATTTATAATGTTTCTTTCTTCAAACGAGAGCGTCCCCTGGCGGATGCTGAGATTTTGTAATTCATCCTCATTCAGGAGCGGATGCCCCTGCTTTTCTGCAAAATATTCCCGTTGTGCAATCTGTTTCAAACGTGCGAGTTTCTCCTCTGTCATCGCTTCATGGCCTTCATTGGTTTTTAGCAAAAACTGATAATCCGCTTCCAGGTCTTTGCTGAATGTGACCTCGTCAATCAGAGGCTCATCCTGTGCTGCTTTCGCTTCCCCGATGGGACCCCGTCTAAGCTTTTCAATTTCATGATCACGCCGCAACAGTTCAAATCGCATTTGCAGGAGCTCCATCCTGTTGAAAATGGTTTCCAGTTTTGACCTTTTATCAACAATATGTTCGGGTGTCGTAATTTTGCCGATATCATGAAGCCAGGCCGCCAGGCGCAGCTCCTCAAGCTCGTTTTCGTTGAAAGAAACGGCGGCGAAGGGTCCTTCCTTAATCTCGTTAATCCTGCGGGCGATCGTCATGGTGAGATCGGCCACCCGGCGTACATGACCGCCGGTATACGGTGACTTTTCATCAATGGCGGCGGCGATGCTCTTTATAAAGGACTCCAGCAGAATCTGTAGTTCGTGAATAAGCCGGTTATTGGTCAAAGCGACAGCAGCCTGTGACGCCAGGGATTCCGTCATGCTCTGACTTTCGGGTGAGAAGGGAATAACCTTGCCGGTGGAAGGGTCCTGAGCATTGATCAATTGCAGGACGCCGATGATGGTATTTTCGTGATTCCGCATGGGCGCCACCAGCATGGATTGAGAACGGTATCCGGTATTTCGGTCGAAATGCCTGGTCCCCTCAAAGTTGAAGCCCTTGGCATCATAGACATCTGGAATATTCACAACCTCACCGGACAGGGCGGCATAGGCAGAGACATTGGCGTAATTGAAGGCGCCGTCACTGTTTTGCAGCGGCACGGGAGGCCAGGTGATTTTTTCGCTCGTCCCACCCATCTGGATGTTCAGAGAGCTGGTCTGGACAATGGCAAATTGCAGGGAGGACTCATCATCGGACATGATATAGAGCGTTCCGCCATCTGCATGCGTTAAGAGCCTTGCCCCATCAACTATCATTTCCAGCAGGCGGTCCAGATTCTTCTCAGAGGAAAGGGCCGCACCGATTTGCGTTAGCTTTTTAATATGACTGAAATGATTTCCCGTGTTATCTGTCAACGTTTTTTCCTCCTGTCCCGATTGGTTGTCCCTTTTATATCACCTAATCATTACACAGAAAAGATCTTTTTCAAGACTGTACCGGATCTGTTCAAGCTCATCCCGGGCGAACGGCGCTTCCGTCAGAAAACGCCCCTCCAGCGCCTTGGAAGGCACAAAAGCCTGCAGGACAAAGAGCCGTGCCGATTTGATGAGCTTTGCGATCCCGGAAAAGTCTTCGATGTTCAGCAGGGTTTTCACCACCGTGGTGCGGAACTCATATTCGACGCCGGAAGCGATGATTAAGTCAATACTTTGCCGGATCGTTTCCTGGTGGATGCCGGATTTCGTGATGGTTTGATATTTTTCCGGCGGCCCCTTGATATCCATGGCAAGATAGTCTACAAGTCCGGCGTCAAACAACTTCTCCAGAACATCGGGACACGACCCGTTGGTATCCACCTTGACGAGATAACCATATTCCCTGATCTGTCTGGTAAAAGACAGCAGATCCGGTTGCAGCGTCGGTTCCCCGCCGGAGATCGTAACCGCATCCAGCCTTCCACGGCGTTTC
>JAPLJM010000144.1 GCA_026388595.1 Deltaproteobacteria bacterium | reverse complement strand
TGACCGCCGGGTCCGGCGCCGATAACGACAAGGTCAAATAGTTCAGACAAAACGGTTGTTCCTCAGGATGATCAACAGGGAAAACAGTGCGATTTTCAGAAATAAACGGCCATTCATCATGGCCATCCGCATGGCCATCCGCGGATGGGACTCGTGCTTAGTTGACCTTCAGCTCTTTTTGGCTGCAGCGTCCTCCGGTTTTTTTTCCGGTTCCTGAAGGGCTTTCTGGAAGCCCCTGATCGCTTTGCCGAACGAACTCCCAAGCTCGCCGAGCTTGCCCGGTCCGAAGATAATCAGAACGATAACCAAAATGACCAGCAGGTGCATAGGCTGAAAAAGACCCTGAAACATATTGTCGTCTCCCTTTATTTTTTACAGGCCCTACATGATTTTCTTAACCCTGTCAAATCTGTTTGGAGGCATCGGCAAACTTGTAGCCGATGCCACGAACGGTTAGAATATATTTTGGATTTTCCTTATCTTTTTCAATGGCCGCCCGGAGACGGCTGATATGGACATCCACGGTGCGCGGTTCCACATAAGTTTCATCCCCCCAGACATGATTCAGCAACTGGTCCCTGCTGTATACCCGGCCCGGGTTCCGGGTAAAAAATTGCAGCAGTCTGTATTCGCGGGAGCTCAGCTCAACTTTTTTTCCATCCACCGTTACCATGCAGGCCTGGAAGTCGATATTAAGCCCCTGGCAGGTGAATGTTTCCGGAAAATCCGCTTCCCGCCGTCCCTCAGATCTACGCAGAACGGCACGGATCCTGGCGAGCAGCTCCCGAACACTGAAAGGCTTCGTAATATAGTCGTCGGCGCCCAGTTCCAGCCCCAGGATTTTATCGACCTGATCCGATTTTGCGGTCAGCATGATGACGGGTAACTTTTCCGTTTCCCCATGGCGCCGGATCAATTTACAGAGTTCAAATCCATGTATGCCCGGCAGCATCAGGTCAAGCACCACCAGGTCCGGTTTCCTGGCCTTCACCGCCTCCCAGGCCGCATGCCCGTCATAGGCCCTGGAGACGGTAAATCCCTCCTGCTCAAGGTTGTAAGCGATCAGTTCGACGATGTCTTTTTCGTCATCCACCACCAGAATCTTTTTGTGCACCACTGCCGTCACCCGTTCAAAAAAAAGTGGAGACCTTTGAAAAAAGGCTTTGCCGCTTGCGAACCATTTTTCACCGGTTATTCAAAACACTCAAGGGTTATAATCCCGTCGCCGGGTCAAGGTGTCGATGGATTGTCTTTCAGCAGACCGGTCAGGCACGATGAAACCGTTCCCGTCAGATGCTGGAGCAGGCTGGTGTCCATGCCCGGTTCATAACGCAGATTTGCTGCGTCCCCATAATTGATACTGCCGATAATTCGCCCGTCAAGCATAAAGGGGGCAATGGCAATGGACTTGATAAAGAATTTCTTGTTTTTGGGAAAGAGTCTGTAAAAGGGTTGAAGGTCCTTGTTGGCCAGGACCGGTTTTGCTCCCTGGGTCGCCAGCTCAAAAAACTGCGCCTCATCGATAAGGTTCAGGCGATCCCTCAGAATCTCCGAGGCGGTGATGGATTGCAACAGGCCAATGTCTTCAGGCCTGTCGACAAAGGACAGCCAGACAAAGGGGATGGAGAATTCATCCTGAAGCCGCACCAACAGTTTCTCAAAGAGCTCCGTTGGTTTCGAAAACAATGGCAGCTCCGCCTCGATCCGTGAAAATTTATCGGCGAGCTCATTGTTTTTCTTAATGGTTTCAGAGACTTCGTCCATGTCCGTTACCTCCTGTGCGAGATATTGATACTGCCGTTAGATGGATGATTTTTCACGGTTTTCGGATCTTGAATTCGGCCATCAGGACCGTATGGTCCGACGGTTTTTCCATCAACCGGGGATGCATGTCGATTCGGCAGTTCAAGGACTGCTTCGCCAACGTTGCCGTTGCCAGGATATGGTCGACCCGCCAGCCCAGCCCCCTTTCTGCAGACCTGGGAACGCGATAATCGAAAAAGGTATATTGTCCGGCTTCGCCGGGGTGATGCCTGCGGAAAATATCCTCGAATCCCCATGATTTGACATCATTATAAGCTTCCCAAACCTCCGGCGTGAAACAGACATGGCCGAGCAGTCTCTTGGAATCGTGGACGTCAATGTTTTCCGGCGCCACATTGAGATCGCCCAGCCAGATCACCGGTTTGTCCGGTGTAAGGAACCGGGTCAGATAGTGCTTGAGGCGTTTGAACCATTCGATTTTATAGATAAACTGGAGCGCATCGCGGTCGCGGCCCTGCGGCACATAGGCGTTAATGACGGAAACGCCGGAAAAGTCCGCCCGGATCAGGCGCGCCTCATCTGCCGGGCCGTCATCCGCCATGCCGCATAAGACGTTATCCGGTTTTTTCAGCGAGGCGATGGCGACCCCATTGTACTGTTTTTCTCCCTTAAATACGACATGATAGCCCGCCGCTGCGAATTCGGCAACGGGAAACCGCGCGTCGTCCACTTTGGTTTCCTGCATACATAAGACATCGGGATGATTTTTTTCGAGCCAGGGAATGATGATATGCAGGCGTGACCGGATGGAGTTGACATTGTAGGTCGCAATTTTGAAAATGCTCAAGTTAACACCCCTTTCATGTCCATGAAATGAATAATAAATGGACGTTCACATCCCCGCAGATGCCAGGGGACAAAAAGTGCATAAACGAGGCAGTCGCAGGATTCAATCTGCGAAGAACCAACGCAAACCAAAGCATGCGCAAACCATAAAAATCACATCCGGCGTGAAAATAGCACGATACACTTTGATATTCAAGAAGAATTGACGCGATTCGTGAGATAGACCCCGCCCATGACAAGCACCGCACCCAGAATGAGCGACAGGTTGATGGACTCATGGAGCAGGAGCCATCCCAGAAAAACGCCGCTCACAGGCACGAAATTG
>JAPLJM010000309.1 GCA_026388595.1 Deltaproteobacteria bacterium | reverse complement strand
GGTGCGGCGATGCGGGTCAAACACGCGATTTCACCAGGCATGTTGGTGCCCATCTCCACAACGGCGACATCATGCTGACCGGTAAGTCCCAAAAGGGTCAAGGGCAAACCGATCCGATTATTTAAATTCCCTTCTGTTTTCAGAACTTTGCTTTTAATATTCAGGATCCCGGCCACCATTTCCTTGGTTGTGGTCTTACCGGAGCTCCCCGTAATCGCAATCACCGGTACATTCAGCTTTTTTCGCCAGAAGCGGGCGATCTCACCCAAGGCCTTCAAGGTATCTTCCACCAGAATGACAGATCCTTTTTCCGGCACCCCGGATAGATCCCTCACGCGATTATTCTGGATGACAAAGCCCGCTGCCCCCGCCGCGGCGGCTGCGGCCAGGAAATGATGGCCGTCAAAATTCTCACCTTTAAGACAGATGAAGAGGTTCCCCTCCTGCATCTGTCTGGAGTCGATGGATACACCCTGAATGATCTTTCCCGAGTCTCCCCGAATCAGGCTGCCCCCGGTGGCGCTCAATGCCTCGCTGATTGTCATGACGGCTGTTGTATTTTGTTTCAAGGACGCCTCAGTTCCGATCGTTTTGTCAAGGCCGCTCTGGCATGGCGCCGGTCATCGAAAGAAATCCGCCTGCTGCCCAGAATCTGATAATCCTCATGCCCTTTTCCGGCGATCATCACGAGATCGGATGGGCCGGCAGAGGCGATGGCCGCCTCGATCGCCAAGGCTCGGTCCGGAATAACGGTATAACACCGGTTACAATCTCCTGCTTCCAGCGCCGCAGGGGGAACCTTCTCCATGACCCCGCCGGTGAGCCCTGCTTCAATCTGACGGATGATGTCCAAAGGGTCCTCCGTACGCGGATTGTCCGAGGTGATGATCACCAGATCACTGAGTTCGGCGGCCGCCTGAGCCATCAGGGGCCTTTTCCCGCGATCGCGGTCCCCCCCGCAGCCGAAAAGGGTGATTAAACGTCCCCGTTTAAAAGCCGCTAAATTCTGCAGGACGCGCCGGATGGCATCATCCGTATGGGCATAGTCCACAAAGACGGCCGGCTGATCAGGACTGCTGACCTTTTCCATCCGTCCCGGCACCTGACCGAAATGTTTGATTCCCACCTGAATCATTTCCGGGCCAATGCCAAGCGCCAGGGCTGCCGCCGTTGCTGCCAGAATATTATAGAGATTGAATCTCCCGATCAGGGGCGAGGCGATTTCAAACCGCCCCGCCGCCGAGACGAAGTCCGCCTGAATTCCCTGGAGGCTCAGGTGAATGTCCCGGGCCACAAGGTCGCAGGGGGTATCGATGCCGAAGCTCAGGTGCGGCAGGCGGACGTCCTGTAATAGCTGCCGACCCCATGGATCATCTCCGTTGACCACCATCCGGCAGGACGTGTTTTTTTGGCTCGCAGGAAGCACTTCACTGAAGAATCGTTTTTTCGCTGCAAAGTCATTTTCCATGGTCTTGTGGTAGTCCAGGTGATCCTGGGAGAGATTTGTAAAGACACCCAGATCAAAATCACAGTCGTCCACGCGGCGCAAGTCCAGGGAGTGAGAGGAAACCTCCGCAACGACGTGGCTGACGCCGTCGTCCACCATGTCCCGAAGAATGCTCTGCATCTCAAGAGATTCCGGGGTGGTATGGGGCGCCGCCATAATCTTTTGTTTGAACCGATAGTTCACCGTCCCCAGGACGCCGACACTGAAGCCTGCCGCCGTCAGGATGGATTCAAGCAGATAGGTCACTGTTGTTTTGCCGTTGGTCCCGATGACCCCTACCAGGCGAATCTGGGATGACGGATGCCGATAGAAGTTCCGTCCCAGCATTCCAAGAACGCGGCGGCTGTCAGCGACCTGAATCCACCGCGCATCCGATGTTGCAGGCGGTGATTGCTCATGGACAATCACACGGGCGCCATTTCGGATTGCCTCGGGAATGTAGGCGTGTCCGTCTGCCAGCAACCCGGGAACCGCCACAAAAAGACTGCCTTGCTGACATTTCCTTGAATCATAACAAATAGATGTAACATGTTCCGGCCGGTCACCGACCCAATTTAGAACAGGAATCTCCTTCATGAGCATGGTTAAATCCATCCTCCCCCCTATTGACCGGTACTGAAGGATACGGTGCAGTTCGTCAGTCCCCGGAAATCCGGCATGATGGATTCATCCGATAGATTCCGTTCATTTTTCTGGCGGTCCATGGCTGGATCTGCTGCAACAAGTTTAAGTTTCACATCCCGGTTTATTTTTTCTTCTTCCTGAATGGGATTGTCCCGGATATGTGTTTTGAAACATGTGAGAATCTGTTCGGCAATTTTCTTGAAAACCGGTGCAGAGGCAACGCCGCCCCATTTGTCCCGCTGCGGCTCGTCGAGGATAACGAGAATGGCCACCTGCGGATCTTCCGCGGGGAAAAATCCCATGAAGGATGTGCGTACACGTTCCGAAGAATAGGCGCGTCTGGCAAAATCGAACTTCTGCGAGGTTCCCGTCTTGCCGGCCACATTCACATTCACAATTCGGGCATTTTTCCCTGTCCCGTCCGGGTCTCCCACAACGTTGGTCATCAGGACTGTCATGCGTTTGGCCGTTTGCGGTGAGATCACCTGTCGCACCGCCACCGGGTTAAATTTCTTGATCACCTGACCCTGCTTATCCACCAACCCCCTCACAATGTAGGGCTTCATGAGCACGCCCTGATTGGCAATGGCGGAAAGGGCCGAAATGAGCTGAATGCCCGTAACTGAGATCCCTTGACCAAAGGCAATCGTGGAGGCATCCACCCGCGTCCAGTTTCGGACCGGTCGGAGGAGGCCGGCGGTTTCACCGGGGAGGTCAATCCCTGTTTTCTGTCCGAACCCGAAGCGCGTAATGTAGTCGTAGAATTTCTCTTTTCCGAGACGTTCGGAAATCTTCACAGAGCCGATATTGCTTGAATATTTGATGACCTCGGCAAAGCTCAGGTAGCCGTGCCTTTTCCGCTGAGCCTCATGGATGACCCGATCGGCAATGGCATAGTTTCCATTTTCACAATAGATCCGATCCGTTTCCTTGTGGGCGCCCTCTTCCAGCGCTGCCGCCGCCAGGAAAGGTTTGAAGGTGGAACCGGGATCAAAGCAGTCCGTAATGACCTTGTTCTTTCCCTTGGCGGCGCCGGATATAGAAAAGTTATTGGGATCGAAACCCATTTCGTTCGCCAGTGCAAGGATTTCACCGGTCTTGGGATCCATGACAATCGCCAGGCCGCCTTTGGCGCCTTTGCTTTGAACGGCTTCTTTCAGTTGCGATTCGACCAGATACTGAATCCGGCTGTCAATGGTCAGAATCAGATTTGAACTCTCCTTTTGTTTCGCTGTCGCAGGATCGATCCGGGGATATAGCCGCTTGCCCTTGGCATCCCGTGTCCATTTCAACCGCTCCGGTGCACCCTTTAAATACTCATCAAACCTGAGCTCCAGCCCTTCCAGCCCGCTGGCATCCAGCCCGACAAAACCGATCAAATGACCGGCCAACTCCCCGTTGGGATAAAAACGCTTCGGTTCTTTGATGGTAAAGACGCCATCCAGGTCCAGCTTTTCCACAAGGGCGGCCTGATCAGGGGTTATCCGGCGCGCCAGCCAGCAGAAATTCTTTGCCGCGGAAAATTTTTTCAAAATGGTTTCCCGGTCCATGTTGAGAATGACCGCAATTTTTGCTGCCGTTCCCCGGTGATCCTCAATTTTTGAAGGATCCGCACAGACGGAATCAGACATGACGCTGACCGCCAGTTTTTCCCCGTTGCGATCGAAAATAATGCCCCTTTCCGATTCTACCCGCAAGGTGGTTGTGTGCTGCCTTTCCGCCCGATCTTTGAGGTTTTGGCCATTCAATACCTGGATCTGGAAGGCACGCGTGATGAGGGCAATGAAAAGAATCAGAAAGAAGCTCAACAGCGTGGCAATCCTGAACCGCAGCCATTTTTTTTCTTCCACGGTCATTTCGTGGCTCCTGCATCCTTCATCATAATGACCTGATCCCTGTCCGGATAGGACAAATTCAGTGAACTTTTTGCAATCGCTTCGATACGCTGGGGCGATTTCAGCGTGGCGTACTCGAGTTTCAGCTTCCGCTGTTCCTCCAGCAGTTGCTCCTTGCTGGTCATTTCCTCGGCAATATGATATTCCAGTCTCGTCATCTGGATATGGGACCACACATAGGTGATCGCGACCACCATCAGCACAAATGCCACAAAGAGAAAAACGGAATATTTAAGCTGCGGCGCCGTTTTTTTCTCCTGCTCTGATCCATTCGGGCGTGCGATATTTTCAGTGGCATTGTTCATCGTCTCTCTGCCGTTCTAAGTCTGGCGCTCCTGGCCCTCGGGTTTGCATCAATTTCGTCCGTCCCGGGGTATCCAGGCCGCCTCGTCAGCACCTTCAATTCGGATTCCCCGTGACAGTTACATACCGGCAGGTCCGAAGGACAGATACATCCCTTCTCCGCGGCGCGAAAGGCCTCCTTGACGATGCGATCCTCAAGGGAATGAAAGGAGATGATGGAAAACCGTCCTCCCCGGTCAAGCACACCGATGCCGCTGTGGATGGCGTCCCGGAGATTGGATAGTTCGTCATTGACAGCGATGCGGATGGCCTGAAATGTTCGGGTCGCCGGATGGATCTTCCTTTGCCGGTATGCAGCAGGAACAGCGCGGCGGACAACGTCGGCGAGCTCCCCCGTGGTGCGGATCGGAGCCGCTGCACGCCTTGTCTGTATGGCCCTTGCGATTCTTCCTGCCATGGGTTCCTCGCCGTACTCTCTGATAATTTTCCTTAATTCT
>JAPLJM010000071.1 GCA_026388595.1 Deltaproteobacteria bacterium | reverse complement strand
CGAGGATAGCGGGCTTCCCCTCCCAGACAATAGGGACAATCGTCTCCATGATCCAGCGTATCCGACCGTCTTTCGTCAGGATGCGAAACTCACTGGGCGAAGTCCTCTGACCCTGAAGCATCTCAAGGGCATTTTTCTGGACGGTTTCCCGATCTTCGGGATGAACGATGCTGTCCGACATCTGTTCAATCAATTCGTCCGGTGCATAGCCCGCATAGGATGCGGCATTTTTATTGAGGTAACGGAACCGGCCCTCCTGGACCACATAGATTCCGGCAAACGACCGTTCCGTCAGGATCTGATAGAGCTCCCGTTGTTCCTCCGAACACTCCTTGATCGCGGACATTTCCTGCTTAATCTCCATTGGCAACGTATATACCCTGGCTCGTATTCAAAAATAGTGCTGAAGCTATGACACATTATATTAAAACAGGTCAAGTTTTTTAAAGATGTCTCTCTCTTGATCAACCCTCATTGAAGCGGGGCTTGCTGTTTTTTGTTGTATTTTTTCCCAATCTCTGTAACATCCAAAGCAAAAAAAAGGAGGGGCAGATGGGAGAGATCGTTCATACATCACGCATAAAAAAAGGAGGGGCAGATGGGAGAGATCGTTCATACATCACGCATCCGGATTGTCCGGGAAAACGGCCCGACGCGGCGGGCCATGATCGAGGGGTTTGACGAACCCGTCTATTACGGGGTACACGGCGGGATCAAGCGCTTCTACAACGTGGAGCCGGAAAAGGAACATGCCGCCACCCTGGACCACATCGTTGCGGCCACGGCGGCCTGAATGATGGGCACACTGGCCGCGGTGCTGGCCGGAAAAAAGATCCCCACCTCCGAAAACCGTTACTCGGCAGAGGTGGAAGGCGACATTGAAAATGTCAACAAAATTCTCAAGATTACTAAAATTCGGGTCAAATACACATTAAAATTACCGCAGGACAAGGTTTCAGAGGCCCGGGAGGCCTTCTCAGTCTACCTGCCCCGATGCCCGGCTGCCCAGAGCGTCATCGGTTGCATTGACATCCAGGATGAACTGAAGATCGAGGAAGTGAGTTAAACCAACGGCATGGCTAAATTAACCCTTAAGGAATGGCTGGCGCGAATGGAAAAAAACCGGCGTTTCATGGAGAATGTCCGGGCCATGAAACGCCTGCCCGCCAAAGAGGGGCGCTTTGTCGATTTTCCGGACTGGGTCCATCCCCACCTCCGTCAGGTGCTGGAAATAAGAGGGATCCGGCAGCTTTACAGCCATCAGGCGGAAGCGGTTCAACTCGTAAGACAGGGCCGCGATGTGGTCCTGGTAACGCCCACCGCCAGCGGCAAGACCCTCTGTTATAACCTGCCGGTCCTCCAGCAGATCCTCGCAGAACCGGAGACGCGGGCCTTGTATCTCTTTCCCACGAAGGCCCTGGCCCAGGATCAGATGCATGAAATCCACGGCCTGATCGGCGCGCTCGGCGCCGATATCAAAACCTATACCTACGACGGGGACACCCCGGATGACGCCCGCCAGGCGATCCGAAAGCAGGGCCACGTGGTCGTCACCAACCCCGATATGCTCCACGCGGGGATTCTCCCCCATCACACCAAGTGGCAGAAGCTCTTCACAAATCTGAGATACGTGGTGATTGACGAACTGCACGTCTACCGGGGCGTCTTCGGCTCCCATCTGACAAACGTGATGCGCCGCCTGGTGCGGGTCTGCCGATTTTACGGACAGGACCCGGTGTTTATCTGCTGCTCAGCCACCGTGGCCAATCCCCGGGAACACGCGGAACGACTGCTGGAACGCCCGATGGAACTGATCGCCGCAAGCGGCGCTCCTACAGACGCCAAGACTTTTGTTCTTTTCAACCCGCCTATCGTGAACCGGGAACTGGGGATCCGCCAATCGGCCCTGACCCCGGCCCGCAAAATGGCCGCAGACCTGATCACCAACGACATCCAGACCATTGTCTTCACGACCAGCCGCCTGAACGTGGAGGTTTTGACGAAATACCTGAAGGATCAGTTCACCCGTGGGAAACCGCTGGATACGAAGTTCGTCACCGGATACCGGGGCGGCTACCTCCCCCATCTCCGCCGTCAGATCGAAGCGGGCCTGCGCAGCCGTGACGTCATGGGCGTGGTGAGCACCAACGCCCTGGAGCTGGGCATCGACATCGGCGACCTTGAGGCCTGCATTATGGTGGGCTATCCCGGTTCCATTGCCAGCACCTGGCAGCAGGCGGGACGGGCCGGACGGCGCATGGGGCAGAGCTTCGCCATTCTAATCGCCCGAAGCGGTCCCATGGATCAGTTTATCGTCGAGCATCCGGATTATTTCTTTTCCCGGTCGCCGGAGCATTGCCGGGTCAATCCGGACAATCTGCTCATCCTGCTCCACCATCTGAAAAGCGCCGCCTTCGAACTTCCCTTTGAAAAGGGAGAACGTTTCGGAAATGAAAATCTGGAAGAGCTCCTCAATTATCTTGAAGAAAAGGGGGTCCTGCACCGCGTGGCCGACCGGTGGCACTGGGCCGCGGAAAGCTATCCTGCCGACGAGGTCAGTCTGCGCAGCGTCAATCCTGAGAATGTCGTCGTTGTGGACACCACCGAGGCGGGCCGGCACAAGGTGATTGCCGAGGTGGACTGGGACGGCGCTTTCAGCACGGTGCATACCGATGCGATCTACATGGTCGAATCCCAGCAGTACCATGTGGATCAACTGGACCTGGACCGGAAGAAAGCCTACGTGCGGAAGGTGGACGTGGATTATTACACCGACGCCATGACCTATACCCATGTCCGGGTCATCGACAGCTTCGCCAAGAAACTTCACCGGGACGTTATCGTGGAACACGGCGAGGTGCAGGTGGTCCGGAAGGTGGTGGGCTATAAAAAGATCAAGTTCTATACCCTGGAAAATCTGGGTTTCGGAGAGGTCAACCTCCCGGAAAAGGATATGCACACCACGAGTTACTGGTTCACCATCCCGAAAGACCTTCTGACGCGACTGCCCCACTCACAAGCGGAAGTGATTGACGGCCTGGCCGGTCTGGGCTACAGCCTTCACCACCTGGCCGCCATGCTGCTGATGGCGGATTTACACGATCTGGACCGTGCCATCGGCGACAAGAGCGGCGAGTGGTTTGTCCGCCACGGTCAGAACACCAGGACCATCACCGCAATGCCAGCCGGCGCGGATGAAAGTGCAGGAGGCAGAACCCTGACCATGGTGGACGCCTTCGATCCGACCCTCTTTATTTTTGATGCTTATCCCGGCGGTATCGGGTTTTCAGAGCTGCTGTTTCATGAACATGACCGCCTGCTTGCCTCGGCGCAGCAGCTCATCGGCCATTGTCCCTGCACGCACGGCTGTCCGACCTGTGTCGG
>JAPLJM010000114.1 GCA_026388595.1 Deltaproteobacteria bacterium | reverse complement strand
TCGGGCGATTATCTGGCATCGGGCATTGACGGCATGGAAATCTACGTTCACGGCAATGCCCAGGATCAGCTTTGCCAGATCATGAAAGAGGGTAAGCTGGTGGTTTTCGGTGATGTCGGCCAGACTTTCATGTACGGCGCCAAGGGGGGCGCGGCCTTTGTCATGGGGAATGCCGCGGGGCGGCCCTTGATCAATGCCGTCGGCAAGCCGCGGGTCGTCATTAACGGAACCGCTCTGGACTATCTTGCGGAGTCGTTTATGGCGGGAGACCCCCTCAATGGAGGAGGGTTTGTTGTGCTCAACGGCATCGGCTTCGATGATAGCGATGGGTCCATCCGTGAATATGACTCGCCTTACCCGGGATCCAATATTTTTTCCCTCGCTTCCGGCGGTGCGATTTGTTGACAGGCTTTTAACGGTTGACAATCAAAAAAGAGAACCCAAGGACGTCTACAGGAAAATCAGGCCGCAAAAGGCCGCAGCCATCAAGAACGACGATGATGGGTTAGAGGAATGGACTCTGGAATGTCAACATGATCCTATCTAGTTTTCATCCGGAAACGGTTCTTTTCCGCCTTGGCGTTGTCAATCTTCGGACTTGCTTGTGCGGCGTACAGGGTGTACGCCTCCGCACAACCCCTTGATTTCCTAGCCAAGACGAAAAATCCCTCGTTTCCGACTTGAAAACCAACCGTGTCTCATCCGGACTTTCCGGATGGACACTATCAAAGGTGAGGTAATGATCCCGATATCCTGCGTCAGTACGGGCATTAGAGGCTTGGACACAACCCTTAATTACCTGCAGATGGGCGATAATGTTGTTTTTCAGGTTGATCATGTTGATGACTATAAGGTATTTGTAACACCCTATGTAAGCAAGGCCTTAGAAAAAGGTCGGCGCATCGTTTACATGCGCTTTGCCAAGCATTCCCCCATCGTTGAAGTAACCGGGAAAATCGCGATTTACAAACTTAGCGCCAATGCCGGATTCGAATCATTTTCCACGCAAGTTCATAATATCATCCGGCAGGAAGGCCGCGATGTTTTTTATGTCTTCGATTGCCTGTCCGATCTGCTTCTGGACTGGGCGACGGACCTGATGATCGGCAACTTCTTTTTGATTACCTGTCCCTATCTTTTTGAATTAAATACGGTCGCGTATTTTACCATCCTCCGGGACCGCCATTCTTACAAAACCATTGCCCGCATCAGAGAAACGACCCAAGTGCTGCTGGATGTTTATAACTATCGGGGTAACCTTTGTGTTCATCCTCTTAAAGCATGGCAGCGCTATTCACCGACGATGTTTCTTCCGCACATGATGGAAGATGATGAATTTGTTCCCATAACGAATAGCGCCGATGCCGCGAATTTATTTTCATATCTGACGCAAACCAGTACTATCGGCGCCGAAAGAAATCTTGACTATTGGGATCGTATCTTCATGCAGGCAAAGGATGTGCTGGAAAATTCGCAGGACATTGGGGAAAAACAGGCAATGATCGAGCAACTCTCCCGTGTCTTGATCGGAAGGGAGAAAAGAATCCTTGCGCTGGTAAAAGACTATTTTACATTGGAAGATCTTATCGCAATTAAAGAACGTCTTATCGGAACGGGTTTCATCGGCGGCAAATCTGTCGGTATGTTGCTGGCTCGCAACATCTTGCGAAAAGATATGACGATGGAATGGTCCGAGCATCTCGAATTTCATGATTCTTTTTATATCGGCTCCGATGTCTTTTATACCTATATGGTTCAAAACGGGTGGTGGCGAACTTTCATGTCCCATAAAACCAAAGAATTCTATTTCGAGAGCGCCCAGGAATTGAAAAGTAAAATGCTGAAGGGTGTTTTTCCCGATGAAGTCCGGGAACGATTTCAGTTGATGCTGGAATACTACGGCCAAGCACCGATTATCGTCCGTTCCAGCAGTCTTCTCGAAGATGCGTTCGGTAATGCTTTTGCCGGAAAATATGAAAGTTATTTTTGTGCCAATCAGGGCACGCCGGAGCAGCGTTATGAGAATTTTGAAGAGGCGGTGCGGCGGATATTTGCCAGCACGATGAACGAAGATGCCCTGGCCTATCGCTTTCAGCGCGGACTGGACCGGCAGGATGAACAGATGGCGCTTTTAGTCCAGCGGGTCTCGGGATCCTACCGGAAGCACTACTTCTTTCCGGAGATCGCCGGGGTGGGCATCTCCTACAACACCTTCGTCTGGAAACAGGGCATGGACCCGAAAGCGGGGATGCTGCGTCTGGTCTTCGGCCTTGGGACGCGCGCCGTCAACCGCGTGGAAAATGACTATCCGCGCATTGTCGCCCTCGACGCCCCGCTCGTCAAGGCCCATTCCAGCATGAAGGACGCCCGCCGTTTCTCCCAGCATGACGTGGACATGCTGAATCTGGATGAGAACCGGTTTGAATCCCTGCCCCTGTCCCAGGTTATGGAGGAGGGACTGGAAACGCAAATGGAACTCCTGGGAGTGCGCGATACAGAAGCGTCCGAACAGATGCGCGCGATGGGCCGGCCGGTGCAGGATTACTGGATTCTGACGTTCGATGAGCTGCTGTCCGCCACCGAATTTCCGGCAATCATGTCCAGAATGCTCAAGACCCTTGAATCGGTCTATGAATATCCTGTGGATATTGAGTTTACAGGAAATTTCAACCTCGACGGAAAACTGCAGGTGAACCTCCTCCAGTGCCGTCCCTTCCAGACGAAGGGCCAGCATATCCGTGTGGCCATTCCTGAGAAAATTCAGGACGATTGCGTTCTGCTGCGGCAGGAGGGCAACTTCATGGGGGGCAGCGTCTCCCAGCCCATTTCCCGGATCATCTATATCGATCCCCGGGGTTATACAAAATTGTCCCTCTCCGAAAAATACGACGTGGCGCGGCTGGTGGGCCGCTTGAACAAGCTGATCGCATACCGCAAGGAGATGCCGACGGCGCTCTTCGGGCCGGGCCGCTGGGGAACCACGACCCCGGCCATGGGCGTACCGATCACCTTCTCCGAGATCAACAATATCACCGTCATCGCAGAGATCGCCTACAAGGATGGCAGCCTCATCCCCGACCTGTCCTTTGGAACGCACTTTTTCCAGGATCTTGTAGAGATGGATATTTTCTACATGGCCATCTATCCGGACCGGGAAGGAGTTTTCTTCAATACGGCCTGGATGGAATCCCTGCCGAACCGCCTGACCGAACTGTCCGAAGGGGACAGCCGCTATGCCGGGGTGGTGCGTGTCTATGATGTGCAGGAAAAAGACTTGAGGCTTCTCTCGGACGTCGTCACGCAGCAGGTGATCTGCTTCACCCAGTCCTGACGAGGAGAAAAGCCATTCAACAGGGCCTTCCAGAGAGGGACAGCCCGGTGAAAGCCGGGAATCAGCAGCAGGTGGTCTTCTTCTTGGCAAGGGGCAAGGTCTCGGATTCAATGAGACAACAACAGTCCCCGTCTTTCCGGCCCAGCATAGAGTTTATTACAGCCGCAGCGCAGCCGACGCCGGCTTGCACGGAAATGGCCTCAAAAGGGCAATTCCGGCTGCAGGCGCCGCATTCCATACAGGCATCCCGATTCCGGATGGCAATATGCTTGCCGTTCATTTTGAGCACGCCATGGGGGCAAACCTCCAGGCACATTCCGCAACGGGTGCATTTTTCTTCATCAAGTTTCAAGGTTACGACATCTTTAAGGTAAATCAGACCACCCATCTTAAACTCCTAAGTCATTAATCGTGATGCGATCCAGATAACCAGGCCGCTGCCGCCCATTCCTATCTCGAGGGGGAGTGACCAGCGCATTTCCCTGTTGACCCCCGAAAGGGATGTATATGTGGAACATCCGGTAAAATTCATTGCCAGATAGGCCGTCAGGGCCGGAATGATCAGCAGCCATCCCAGGACTTCCATGCGTCCTGGCCATGTCTGCAATTCAAGGCCCCTCAAACAAATGAGAGAAAGGGCAATGATCATGCCGATAAACAGTCCTTTTGCGGAAAATGCCCGTCCCGGAAGATAAGGTAACAATAACGGGTGGATGACGGCGCCTGCCACGATGGCGCTGAGGAATGCCATTGCGGCGAAAGAACCATGGTTCAAGGCATTTGCCCAGAATCCGGAAGGACCGCCCAGGCCGCCCAGCAAAAAAAGAACCGGTGCGATGATCAGTGCCGGCTTCATGGTTTCCATCAATTCTACGGGGATCAGGACTGCTCTCTCCTTCATCGTAAATGTCTTAAGACGCATTTCGGTGGTCGCCTTGAACCCGGCATTCATATAAGCAGGGAGATCCGCCGCTTTTATCGGACCATAACGCACACTGAATCCCGAAAGTTTCTTTACCTGGTGGGCGGCAACGCCCGGCCCCGCCAACTGGGGGAGGATCAATGACCGGTGGCTGACAATGGCTTTCAAGCCGCTTGAATCTATCCTTTTTACCAGTTCTTCTGTTCCGAAGGTGCCCTTGCCGGCGGCACACCAGACATTGATTCCTTGCGTGTCGAGCACCAGAATCCAGAAATCTCTCCCTGGGAGCGATTCCCGCAATTTGTCAAAGCTCATCTTGTAATTGGCACTGACCAAGACGGGCGAGCTACCGTCAGGATGACCAAGGGCGTAGAGGCCCGGATCAATCAGATAATCCATTCTGCCGATGCCCCAGCGGGCTTTAATGGTTCCCAAATGATCTTGCCAGCGCAGTTCTGACGATACGCGGGGTAATTCGCCCATAGAGGTGGATACGGAACCGATAACAAATCCTTGGCTTAAACGGGGAAGGCTCACCTGAGCCTCAGTTTGTGCAGGTCAGCCACAACGGTCGTCTTCATGAGACGGAAGGATGTTAGCGCCATCATCAACACAAGATGGACGATCTGTATTATTCATGCCTGTTCCTTTCGATTTTCAGTCACAATATCAGCATCCGGCGGCGGCTCTTTACGAGTTCATTACTTCTGCTCAAAGAGACTTTTGTATTCCCCGTAACCTTCCTTCTCCAGATCTTCTTTCGGGACGAATCTCAGGGCGGCTGAATTCATGCAGTATCGGAGCCCCGTCGGCTTCGGACCGTCAGGAAAGACATGGCCCACATGGGAGTCGCCGTGCTTGCTTCTCACTTCCGTGCGAGTGGTGAATAAACTTCTGTCCTCGCGGGCCACAATGTTGCCTGGTTCGAGAGGCCTCGTAAAGCTCGGCCAGCCTGTCCCCGAATCAAATTTGTCCAGGGAGCTGAACAGCGGTTCTCCACTGACAATATCAACATAGATGCCCTCCCGCTTGTTTCTGTCATATTCGTTATTGAAGGGCGGCTCGGTGCCTTCATGCTGGGTCACCTTGTACTGAATGGGGGTCAGCATCTTCTTCAGGGTTGCGTCATCGGGCTTATTATAATTCTTCCAATTCCCGGTTTTTTCTTTTCCCGGACCGGTGCTCTCCGGATTCGTGCTTGCCATCTTCACACCCTCCGCCTCCTTCGTCGTATTCTTCTCCTGCTGAGTCATGCTGGGATTCTGGCACCCCAGAACCAGAAGCAGTGTCACAATGCCAATGGTCAATACTTTCATCCCGCCTCCCATGAGAAACATGTTTTTTAAGATTGAATGGATAATCTAATCACTGAATGAGAGATAGCAAGCCGCTTGAGGATATTTTCCCTAATAATCGCAATTATGTCACATGATTTTCAGATCGGACAATTATGTATGCTTTGTCGCAAGGCAGATCATTCATAACATCATGAATATTAACGATAATTCATGATGGCAAGATAATTGCTTTTGTTTACCTGATTAAAATTCCAACAGGAGGCATGGGATGGTCAATCAGATCAACGCAGGCGATACGGCCTGGATTCTGGTTTGTTGTTCTCTGGTGTTACTGATGACGCCGGCGCTGGCGCTTTTTTACGGAGGAATGGTGCGCAGGAAGAACCTGCTGTCCACCTTAACCCTGAGTTATATCTTCATGGCCCTGATCGGGGTTCAGTGGGTGCTCTACGGATACTCCCTGGCCTTCGGCGCCGATATCAATGGACTCATCGGTGGCCTGAATTATCTCGGATTCGTGGGGGTGGACGCGCTGCCCAACGGCGATTACAGCAAGACCATTCCCCATGGCCTTTTCGCCGCCTTTCAGATGATGTTCGCCGTCATCACGCCGGCTTTGATTACGGGCGCCTTTGTGGAACGGGTTAAGTTCAAGAGCTTCCTGTTGTTCAGCCTCCTCTGGGCGACCCTGGTCTATGACCCCCTGTGCCACTGGGTCTGGGGGCAGGGCGGCTGGTTGAAGAAAATGGGCGTCCTGGATTTTGCCGGTGGAACGGTGGTCCATATTGCCGCCGGTTTTTCGGCCCTGGCCTTTTCATTGGTGATCGGGCCGCGCAAGGGGTTCGGCAATACGCCCATGGAACCCAGCAATATCCCGCTGACCGTTCTTGGCGCCGGATTGCTGTGGGTGGGCTGGTTCGGCTTTAACGCCGGCAGCGCCCTGGCCGCCAACGGCGTGGCGGTGAACGCCCTGCTGACGACCAACACCTCTGCGGCGACAGCCGGTCTGGTCTG
>JAPLJM010000177.1 GCA_026388595.1 Deltaproteobacteria bacterium | reverse complement strand
GATTTCCTTTTCCATTTCATGGATGTTGCGCCCTTTCGGCACGGCAATGGCGTCCGTCAGGGCAGATCCGCCGATATTTTTCAAATCGATGGTGATGACTTTATGGACCGCGACTCCCATGGCGGCAGCCACGCGCGCCGCTGCCTGCAGCTCCACCTCGTGGCGCTGTCCGTAGTCGAAGCTCAAGCTATAGATCCGGTATCCTTCATCTTTTGCAATGGCCATGGCCGTCGTCGAATCGATGCCGCCGCTGGAAAGAACGATGGCTATTTTCTCCACATCCATTTCATCACCTCTTTATCGATGAACATGAAAATCGTTGTTGAAAGTCTCGAAGCAGGGACAACTTCGTAAAAAGAGTCGGAGGCAAGCGCGGCAAATCCGGAGGAAAGAGGCGTACCGCATCATACTCCCCGGCGGTTTCCCCAGATCACCTTGTGAAGTTGCACCTGCAGCCTCACGTTGAGATGATCCTCCAGAATCCAGGCCGCCAGCCGCTTCGGTTTCAGCTTATTCATAACGGGAGAAAACAGGGGCGGTTTTATTTTTAGATTCATGATTTCCGGCGACAGGACAAGATCTTTGGCAAATTCATAATCGCTGCGGCAGCCGATGACAAATTTCAGTTCATCTTTTCCCGTCAGCCGCTTGAGATTCCCCAGATCATTCATATCCGCCTCGCCGCTGGATGGACATTTGATATCCACAATCCGGATGCAGCGCTTGTCGATTGCCTCGATGTTCATGGATCCGTTTGTTTCTACAAGGACTTTATATCCCAAACGGAGCAGTTTCCTGAGTAATTTCGGGGTGTTTTGCTGCAACAGCGGCTCACCGCCGGTGACTTCGACCAGGGAGCATGGAAACAAGGCGATCCTCCGGAGAACCTCATCCAAAGAGAGCACCGTTCCCTCATCGCAGGCATAGCGGGTATCGCAATAGGAGCAACGGAGATTGCATCCTGTCAAACGAATAAAAATACAGGGGGTTCCGGAAAAACTAGACTCACCCTGGATGCTGTAGAAGATCTCGTTGACGTTCAGTGTCAATCATTCCTCCCAGTAATAGGCCCCGGCGTTTGGGGTTTCAGAAACTCTGATCCTGGAAACTTTGATTTTCTCGGTGTTGATGCGTTCGCTTAAAGTCTGATAAAGATACTTTGCAATATTCTCCGAGGACGGATTCACGTCATGAAAGGGCGGCAGCTCATTGATGTTGAAATGATCCAGGCCCGAGAGCACTGCCTTCACGTTTTCCTTGATGAGCCTGAAATCAATGCCGATACCGATTTCATCCAATTCAAGACACTTGACATAGACCCGGATAATCCAGTTGTGCCCGTGGAGCCTTGCACAGTCGCCCGGATAACCTTTCAATGCATGCGCTGCCGAAAAATGTGTTTCTATGTAAACTTCGTAAACACCTCCCATGGTCTTTTCCTTTCCCGTCAATGATGTAAGCGCCTTTCGTTACATGTATCATATGTTACGCTGGAATTCCGCCATTTTTTAAATCATTCCGGAAATGTTGCATCGGTAGGCTGGATAAACGGTTTGTCTATGGTTGCTGCAGAGAATGATGGTCCGCAAAGCGCCTTGCTTTTCCCGTCATCCCGGGGTAAACAGTCCCCGTGCCTGGGAAGGTTGTTCGCCATTTTTCAAAGGTCTTGAAGCATGCTTAAGAAAAGTCATTCCTATCGGCCGGCCGTACTGGCCATCATCGTCCTGTCCGCCATCTGGGGCTACAACTGGGTGGTCATGAAGGAGTGCCTGCGATACACCGGCGCCTTTGATTTTGCCGCCCTGCGGACCGGCATCGGCGCCGTCAGTCTCTTTGCCATCCTGCTCTGGAAGCGTCGCCCCCTGCGTCCCAAAGCCCTTGGGATGACCGTCCTGCTGGGCTTTCTGTCCACCACGGCCTGTATCGGACTGGTCACTTTGGCCCTGGCCACAGGCGGCGTCGGCAAGACGGCGATCCTCGTTTACATCATGCCCTTCTGGGTCCTCCTTCTGGCGTGGCCCATCCTCGGCGAGCATATCCGCGGCGCCCAGTGGATCCCCGTGGTGCTGGCATTCGCCGGTTTAATGATCATCCTGGACCCCTGGCATCTTCAGAGCACCTTCATCAGCAAACTTTTTGCCGTTCTGGCGGGCTTGGCCTGGGCGCTCAGCGCCATCGTCACGAAGATCATGAACCGGAAAAATACCTTTGACCTGATCTCGCTGACAGCCTGGCAGATGCTTTTCGGCGCCCTGCCGCTGATCCTGATCGCGCTCGTCGTGCCGGACAGGCCGGTGCAGTGGACCCCCTATTTTATCATGGGTCTCCTGTACAGCTCCGTCGTCAGTCAAGCGCTGGCACTGGTGCTCTGGTTCTTCATCCTGAACGAGCTGCCGGCGGGTGTGGCCAGCATGGGAACGCTTGCCACGCCGGTCATCGGCACCATTGCCGCTTCGATTGAACTGGGTGAACGGCCGTCGGTCCCGGAGGCCTGGGGGATGCTGTTCATCCTGACCGCCCTGGCGCTCCTGTCGCTGCTGGGATATCTTCAGTACCGGCAGATTCAGTCGGTCATCGGGGGCAACCTCCGGAAGGAATGACGATGATGGATAAAAAGCTTTTTCTTTTTGATTGCGACGGGGTGCTGGTGGATTCCCTGTCCGTCTTCGAAGGGACAGTGCGGGAGTGCCTCGATGCGATTGGACAACCGATCATCAGGTCCCACGAAGATTTCCTCGATTTGTTTGACGAAAACTTCTATGCCGCAATCGTCCAAAAAGGTGTTGATCTTCAAGCCTTCATGCAGGCCGCCGGACCGATCCTGGCGCGCGTCAATTATGCCGAAATGAAGCCCTTCGGGGGATTGCTGCCCGTGGTGGCCGCCATGAGCCGCCGGCATCGGCTGGTCATCATCTCCTCCGGCGGCGCAAAGACGATCCGGAATCAACTCAACCATTTCGGTTTTGACGGCTGCTTCGAGACGATTCTGGGCTCCGATTTTCTACTGATCAGACTTATTATGTGGGCGATACCACCGGGGATATCCGGGAGGCAAAAACGGCGGGCGTCAGGACGGTTGCCGTCGCCTGGGGGTGGCACAGCCGGGAACGGCTGGCAGCGGTCCGGCCGGATCATCTGGTGGATAAACCACAAGAATTGTTGAACATTTAACAAGAAACTGTTTAAGGACAGGTGGAAGCAAACCTATGCCGAAAATCAAATCCAAGATCCAACAGCCGCATGGATTTGTTCCGTTATAAAATCAGAAAGAAACTCCATTTAAACAACGAAAAAATAAATCTCAGAACTTACCTTCAATCCCTTTCATAATGCCTATTATTTATACGTATTAATTACCAAGTAATAAGGTATTACAAATTTGTCATTTTCTGTTACTAAACAACCAGCCCTGCTGGGAGTAGTTGTTTTCGGCAATGTCGCTGTCGTTTTTGCCATAGGGGACGTAAATGAAGCAAAAGAAGAAGAGGTGCTGCGAATGCATGAAGAAAAATACAAAATGATCTTTGATAACGCCCCGATAGGGATTTACCAGAGCACGGTCGATGGGAAGTATATCACCGCGAATAAAGCCTTTGCCTCCATCCTCGGATACGGCTCGCCGGAGAGTCTGATGGAATCCGTCAGCAACATAGCACAGCAAATATATATCAACCCCAAAGACCGCCAACGGACGATCAATCTTCTCAAAGAGCACGACCATTGCACCGTCGAAGTTCAAATCAAGCGCAAGGATGGCACCATCGCCTGGATTATGAACCAAGTACGCTCAGTCAGGTACGATCGCGGCCGCGTTGTTTACTATGAAGGCGCGGCTCAAGATATCACCGATCAAAAAAAGACGGAGGGCGATCTCTTGCTGATGCGCGCCAGGGACATCATGTTGATGGACAGCATCCTTTTGTCCGGCAGACGATCATAAAACGCAACTATAACACAAAGAGAGATTTGCATAAACGGTAAAAAGTGGTTCGCAAGCGGCGAAGCCATTTTTCAAGGGTCCCCCATCGTGATTTTTACTTCATTATACTTTGGTTCAGGCCCGCTCAGTCAATGGAAATAGCCTGTTTCGGGCACATCCCGGCGGTTTCCCGGACCGCCTTTTGATATTTTTCCGGATGGGCAACGTCGAAATCCGCCTTCATGTACATGCCCCACATCATGAAGACGTCAGGGCAATGATTGACACAAATTTCACAGCCCGTGCAGAGGTTTTTGTCGATGTGAATTTTCATCAGTTCACTTTTTCTTAGCCATGAATACCACCCGCTGCCTCCTCCCGCGGGAGGAGGCATGAATCAGGAGGCTTACAGATCGTAAAGGGTTTCGTCCGTCCGGGGTTTCGGTTTCTTGACGCCCTTTTTCCCTTTCTGCTCAAAGGTAAAGGGCTCTTCGCCTTCCAGTAGATCCCCCATTTCCGCTTCAATCTGCTCGGGGTCTTCGCCCCGTTCCATGCGCCGCAGGGCCTCTTCCATCCCAGACCCCAGGTTCATACCCGTGGCTTCCGAAAGCTTCCGCATCAGATTGGCCGCCTGGCGGGGATCGTCTTCGTTGAGTTTGTCGGCCTCACCGGCCAGCATGGCCATGGCTTTTTCCATCTTCGCCTCATCGATGGGCGGCATGTCGTCCCCAGCCCCCTCCTCATCTTTACCGCGGGATACCTTGGCAAAGATCGACATCTGTCGCTTCAGTTTGATTCGCCTGCAGGTCGGACAATAAGGGATTTTGTCCGTATTGGCGGACGTGGCAAAGAAATTATAAACCGTATTGCACTTGTGACAATAAAATTCGTAGATGGGCATGGCGCATCCTCTCCTTTGAATTTGCGGTATTGTAATCATTCCCGTTACAAAATCAAGGAGGGATTTGTCTGTTTAATTTGTTTTGAAAAATAAGTCAAAAAGTGGTTGAAGGTGACAGGGGTCAAATGCCGATCCCGGTGCAGGAAGGAGAGAACCCGTGATTAAAGAGATTGCCCGTGATTTTTACATGATCACATTGCCCATGCCCTTCCGGCTGAAGCATATCAACGTCTATGCCCTGGTTCACGACGGCCGGCTAACCCTCTTTGACACCGGCCTCAATACGCCGGAAACATTCACCACCTTCGAGACCGGACTGAAGCGCATCGGCCGGTCCGTTCAGGAGATCGACCGGATTTTCATCACCCATCGCCACGGGGATCATTGCGGCATGGCCGCGCGCCTCAAGGCCCTCTCCGGTGCGGCGATCCTGATGTCCGAGATGGACCATGCATTTATCCGCATGGCCGACGATCAGGATCGCATGGTTGCGGAGATGCAATCCTTCTACCTCCGTCATGGCCTGGGGGCTGAAGCCCTTGCCTCGCTCGGGTCCATCTTCAAAAGCTTCAGCAAGATGATCGGGTCATTCCCGCTGGATCACGCCTTGCGGCCCGGCGAGACGCACATTGTCGGTGACAGGTCCTGCGACGTGCTCGCCGCGCCTGGGCACAGCCGCGGACAGGTCTGCTTCTTTTTCAGGACCGAGGGGATTCTGCTGGCCGGAGATCATATCCTGCCGGAGATTACCCCGAATCTCAGCCCGGACCTCCTGCAACCCGATTTTCGTCCCCTGGCGAGCTATTTGTCATCGCTGACGGAAATGCAGCGCCTGTCCGTGACGGCAGTCTATCCCGCCCACGGCCGGCCTTTTACGAATTTTCTGGAGAGAATCGCGGAAATCAAAGACCACCATCATGAAAGAAAGGGGCTCACCCTTGCATCCGTCCGGGGAGGCCGAAAATCAACCTACGCGGTGTCCGTCGATCTTTTTGGAAAAGACCTGCCGGAGTTCGATCAATACCTTGCCCTGAACGAAACCTACGTCCACCTGGTGGAGCTCATCCGGGAAGGGCTGGTGCAGGAAGAAGTCCAGGAAAACCATTGCTTTTATAAGGAGATCCCTCTGTGAACGGAAAAAATGGCCATCAGAAAGTCAGCATCGACTATCCCTGCCGATGGGTCTATAAGGTGATCGGCGCCGATGAGGCAAAGATGCGGGCGGCCATTGCTGCGGTGATCCCCGGCGGATGCGAGATCACGACGTCCCGGAGCAGCGCCGGTGGAAAATATGTGAGCCTGACGGTCACCGTCCAGGTCGAAGACGAAGTCAGCCGGATATCCATCTACGAAGCGCTCCGGAAAGATCTGTCTGTAAAGATGGTCTTATGAAAATAGGAAAAATAACCGAAAAAGACCGGGCCATGGCCAGGGTCTGCGTAAACTGCCCGGTATGCCGCCATGCCCGCAAAAAGCAGAAAGGCCCCGTTTATATGTTTGTCCGAACGATTGAAAGGGGGCTTTGCCCCTTCTGCCGGGCTTATGAAAAAGTCCATGGCAGCAAGGCCCACGAACCCTTCCCGTCAACAAAACCAGGCAATTGAATTTTGTAAAGACAGACCGGTCGCCTTTTCGGGTCTCCGGGAGTCCCATTTATTTCCAGATTGTCTCCAATGTCTTGACAATCTCGTCGATCGCCTCCTCCGTATCGCAGATCTTCTTTGCCTGCGGTTCTGCAAGTTTTGCAAGATCACCGGTCATGATGCCGCTTTCCACCGTGGTAAGCGCTGCTTTTTCAACAGCATCGGCAAAAAAGACCACCTGCTCTGTTCCATCGA
>JAPLJM010000006.1 GCA_026388595.1 Deltaproteobacteria bacterium | reverse complement strand
GGGATTGTAGACTTCGGCCACATCGAGTTCTTTGCGCGGGTCTTTGATGCCCGCCTGGTCATAGGCCTGCTTCGCCGCCTGTACGGCGCTCTGCCAGACGCCCTTGTCGCTGTCGCCAAAGAAATATTCCTCGCCGCGGTAACCAACCCCTTTCACCCAGGCGGCCTTCCGCCCCAGCTTTTTGATAAATTCCTCGGAGGCAAAGATGATCGCACAGGCCCCGTCGGAGGTGGGACAAACGTCCAGCAGCCGCACGGGGTAGGTAATCAGGCGGGCGTTCTTAACGTCGTCCATACTCACCTTCACTTTGACGTGGGCATAGGGATTGTCAAAAGCGCTGTCGTGGTGCGTCACGGAAATATAGGCTGCCGCTTCCCGGATCTTGTCTTCCGGAATGTTGTAGCGGTCCGCCCACATCTGGGACTGCATGGAAAAGACGCCCGGCGCTCCGGCAATGAAATAGCGCTGATAAAAGGGCTCCGCGACCGTGGTCATGGTGGCCTGGGCATTGCCCTCGTTCATTTTTTCGTGGCCCACGGCCAGAACGCAATCCGCCATCCCCGAAGAAATCCAGTAATAGGCGGTATGGGCAATGGACACCCCGGTGGAACCGCAAGTTTCCGTCTTCAGAATCGGTTTGCCGACGGCCTGCATGGCATCGGCAAAATAAAAATGGGTCAGGGCGATCCCCTCCATCATGGACGGCATCGTTCCCGAGACCACGCCGTCGATATCCGCAGGCGTGAGCCCCGTATCGGCAAAGACCCTGACAACCGCCTCCCGCACCAAGTCCGGATAGGACATTTCGGTCCGTCTGCCGTGATGGGTCTGTCCCACGCCAATAATGCCAACTGCTCTTCCCATAGCATCCTCCTTTTATCTGCCAATGATCGCCACGGCGTGACACTGTCCGGCAAATCCGTGGGTTCCATGCGCTAATGCCGTTTTCACCTGCTTGTCTACCTGCCGTTCACCCGCCTCGCCGCGGATCTGGAGCGCCGCTTCCACAAGGCGCTGAAGCCCCCGTGAGACATAGGGGTTATTGGCCAGGACGCCGCCCGAGGCGTTGACAGGCAAAGATCCGTTCCTGGCGGTGGCGCCGCTGTCCAGATACTTTCCACCTTCACCCCGGCCGCAGAATCCCAGATCCTCGTACCACATCAGTTCCTGGAAAGCATAGGGCTCGGTCACTTCGGCAAGATCGATCTCTTTGCCGGGATCGGCAATGCCCGCCATTTTGTAGGCCCGGGCCGCTGCGTTCCCCAGTTGACCGTCCAGAAGGTTTCGGTCGCCCAGATAGAAGGTATCCAGGGAACTCCCGTAGCCTTTGAACCACACCGGTTTGTCCGTCAGTTTTTTTGCCTTTTCCTCCGTGGCCAGCACAAGCGCCACCATCCCTTCGGACTTCGGCGCCGTCTCCAGGTCCGTCAACGGGTCGGCAAACATAGCTGAATTCAATACTTCATCGACGGTGTAAAGGCCCTTCCGATGGGCGTAGGGGTTGCGCAGGGCGTTGTTCAGGTTTTTCACCGCCACCTTGGCGCACTGTTCCCGTGTGATCCCGTATCGTTCCATATAAAGCCGCATCTGCAGCGCCGCGGCCATCGTTTCCGTCAGGCCGACAGGCCGCTGATAAAAGGGATCTGCGAACATCAAGGTGCAGGCATCGTTCGGGGGATTTTCCGACCCCTTGCAGAGGGCCATCACCAGGGCAGTGTCATACTGCCCACTCAGGATGCGCATGACGCCGTAGAAAAAGGCGAAGAGCGATTCGCCGTCCTGGCGGGAGGCATTCTTGAGGAAGGCCCCGGTGGTCTCCCAGTAATAGGAGTTGGCGCAGGAGATGCCGCCGTGGAAAATATCCGACGAAGCCGTCACCACCGTCCCCAAATCGTCACGTGTCATTCCCGCCTTGTCCAGCGCCTCTCGGGCGACCCGGTAAGCCTGGTCGTAGAAGTTGTCCTTCGACTCGGCGCCGGCATTCTGTGCTACCGATACAATCGCAACTTTTTTTGACATACCTTCACTCCCTTTCTTTTGATTTGTTCTTCTTCATGTAAAGCACACTCCCAGCCTTCTGTTCACTTGGTGGGTCTACACAATCA
>JAPLJM010000138.1 GCA_026388595.1 Deltaproteobacteria bacterium | reverse complement strand
TCATGAAGGCTTTAACCAAGCCACCCATAAAAGAAGGTTTACAATTACCGGCTGCTTCTATATATAGAAACCATTCTTTTGTAAAAGAAAATCGTTATTGAGGATTTATATATGCTCGTTTTGGGTATCGAATCATCCTGCGATGAGACCGCGGCAGCAGTGGTCAAAGATGGAGCAGAACTTCTGTCCAATGTTATTGCCTCCCAGATTCATGTGCACAGCAAATATGGCGGCATTGTCCCCGAGATCGCCTCCCGGAAGCATATGGAAGCCATTGTCCCGGTTATCCTGCAGGCGCTGGATGACGCCGGGGTGAAACTGGATGATATCGATGGAATTGCTGTAACCAGGGGGCCGGGACTGGTCGGATCTCTGCTGGTGGGGCTGTCCATGGCAAAAGCGCTTGCCTTTGCACGGGGAATCCCCTTTGTCGGTGTAAATCACCTGGAAGGCCATGTCGCCGCCATTTTTCTAACGGATCGGCCGCCGGTATTTCCGTTTATTGCCCTGGTGGTTTCCGGAGGCCATACCAATGTTTATCTGGTCAGGGACTTTCAGGATTTTACAATTTTGGGCCAGACGCGTGATGATGCGGCGGGCGAAGCCTTTGATAAAGCCGCGAAGCTCCTGAATATCGGCTATCCGGGCGGTGTTGTGATTGACCGGATGGCCAAAAGGGGAGACACACGCAGGATCGCCTTTCCCAGGGCCATGAAGGATAGTCCCGATTTCAGTTTCAGCGGTGTAAAAACATCCCTCCTGACGATTTTGAAAAAGCAGGGCCGGCCGTTTACAGAAGAGGAAATGCCCCATGTTGTCGCCAGTTATCAGGAGGCGATCGTGGATGTCCTTGTAGAAAAAACCCTAAGTGCTGCACAAAAGGCGGATGTATCCCGTGTTGTGGTCTGTGGAGGGGTGGCGGCCAATAGCCGGCTGCGGGAAAAATTCTTCGATGAAGGCGGACAGCGCTGCTTTGATGTGTTTTTCCCTCCCATGGTCTTATGCACCGATAATGCCGCCATGATCGCCGTTGTGGGTGAGCATCTCTTGAAGAAAGGACAAAGGGGATCGCTTGATCTGAACGCCGTTTCCCGGTGGCCTTTAGATAAGATGTCCGGTTGATATCCTTTTGAAGAAGCGATTAAAGAAATTTCATGACAGCTTTATCAGCCTCAAGGGAGAACCCAAATCGATCGCCATGGGTATGGCAGTCGGCGTTTTCATCGGGATGACCCCCACGATTCCCTTTCATACGGCCCTGATCATTCTGTTCGGTTTGCTTTGGAGGCATAACCTGACAGCGGCCTATCTGGGGTCATGGCTGATTTCCAACCCCCTGACGATTCCCATCCTTTACTTCAGCCAGTATGAGCTGGGGATCTATCTGTTGGGGATGACGCAGTCGCAGCCGGTCCTGACGGACTATTCCTTTCAGAATATCATCTCTCTGGGTTGGCAGATCATCCTGCCGCTCCTGACAGGAGGGATTGTCACCGCGCCTTTTTTTGCCATTCCGGCTTATTTCATTACCTACCGGATGGTGTTGGCGTTGCGTAATAAAAGTGCATCATGACCACACCGCTTACAATTCTGAGGCAGCGCGGTATCCGGCCACGCAAACATCTGGGGCAGTCTTTTCTTCAGGATCAGAATATTACGAGTAAGATCATTGAATTTGCCGATATTCAGCCCGATGAGACCATTGTCGAAATCGGCGCCGGGCTGGGGATCATGACAAACCTGATGGCTGGGAAAGCCCGCCGTGTCATTGCCCTGGAAGTCGATCCGGGGATGGTTCAGATCCTTAATGAGCGCCTACAGTGTCTTGGCAATGTACAGGTGATCAAAACGGATGTTCTCAAGTATGACTTTTTTTCGGCATGTCCAGCGGATTCATCGGAAAAACTCAAGATTATCGGTAATGTTCCGTATCAGATATCCTCTCCTCTCCTGTTCTTGCCGGGGACAAAGAATTACGGGATTCCATCGGTCGCCGTTTCGATGTTCTGCCGGATAGAACGGCTGATGGATGTTCCTGCCAGTTGTTTTTATCCTGAACCGAAAGTGGTTTCATCTGTTCTGAAAATGAGGGTCCGGGAAAGGCCCCTGATGGAACTGAGCGATGAGGCGTCATTTCGTCAAATCGTGCGTTTGGCTTTTGCACAACGGCGAAAGACCCTTTTGAATAATTTTCGTCATATCCGTCTGCAGGGCTATCCCGCCGAGAGGATGTTGTCGGCTTTGCACGCGTCCGGGATTGACGGGATGCGCAGGGCGGAAACCCTGAGTGCACAGGAATTCGGCTTATTGACCAACTGTTTTGTTGCAAAAGAAAAGGCTTGACAGGCCCATGATCTTTTGTTAGGGGGAGCATCGACCGCTTGGATCCGGTTTCCGGACTGAGACGGAAGGTGGATTGAAGTTCCCGAATGAATGATACCAAACCTCCCGTCTTAAGACGAGGAGGTTTTTTTATTGGCGATGGGGGTGATGGCTGATGAAGATCATTGAATCCGCAAAAGCGATGCAGGCCTTATCTGAATCCTTGAGAAATCAGGGGAAGATCGTAACTTTTGTGCCCACCATGGGATACTTTCATGAAGGTCACCTCAATCTCATGCGGGAGGCCCGGAAACGGGGAGACTGTGTGGTTATCAGCATCTATGTCAACCCCACCCAGTTCGGCCCCAATGAGGATTTCGAACAATATCCGAGGGATTTTGAACGGGACCGGGCCATGGCCGAAAGTGTCGGCGTCGATGTGATCTATTATCCCTCCAATCAAGAAATG
>JAPLJM010000207.1 GCA_026388595.1 Deltaproteobacteria bacterium | reverse complement strand
AACGGGGCGATGTATTCCATTCTTGTTCTGGGCTCCGCCATGCTCGCCCATGGTTATGGCGTGAAGGTCCCCGAGTGGTTTTCCCCATTGGCGACCATTGTCATTGTCGCTTACTTTCTCCTGATTTCCTGGAGGCATGCCGCAAAACTTGAGTAATCGCCGCATCCGGTAACCGCAGAGCTCCAACTAAAAGTGAGATACATACGATAACAGGGTCAGCTGAAAGTCCGCCACCTCGATAAAGGCGTTGTCACCCTTGACGGCTCAAGCCGTAAAAGACAAAATCAGGAGAATGACTGAACTGTGAGGATCAATATGGGGGAAAGAAAGCGAGGGGTTGTTTGAACAGGCTGGTTTCCGACCGGTGGCAGCCTCTGGCGGCGCTAATCCTGCTGGGGGTCACCTGGGGCTACAACTGGGTTGTCATGAAGAAATCTCTGCTGTACATGGGGCCCTTCGACTTCAACGCCTTTCGCATGGCCCTGGGCGGCATGGTCCTCCTCTTCTTCATGCGCTGCCAGGGAATGTCGGTGCGGCCGAAGGCGGTGCCCCTCACGATCCTGCTGGGGCTGACCCAGACGGCAGCGGGGACGGGGCTGATTCTCTTGGCGCTGGTAAACGGCGGCGCGGGTAAAACATCGATTTTGGTTTATACCATGCCGTTCTGGATACTGATCTTTGCCTGGCCGGTCCTCTCCGAGAAAATCCGGGGGCTGAACTGGATTCCTGTCGTGACGGCCTTTGCCGGCATGGTCCTGCTGCTGGAGCCCTGGTCCCTGAAAAGCACGCTTGCCAGTGAAATCCTGGCAGTTATTGCGGGGATGTTCTGGGCGCTCGGCGCCATCATCATCAAGGTGATGCAGAAAAAACCGGATTTCGATTTTGTATCTGTGACGGCATGGCAATTTATCTACGGATCCGTGCCCCTGGTGATGGCTGCGCTCCTCATCCCGCAGCCGCCCGTGCAGTGGACACCCTACCTGATCATGGCCCTGTTCTACAACACCTTCCTGGTTTGCGCCTTTGCTTTTCTGCTCTGGACCTTTATCATGAAAAGGCTTCCGGCCGGGGTGGCCGGGATGGGCACCCTGGCTGTCCCCGTGATCGGTATCAGCGCTTCCCTCATCGAACTCGGCGAACGCCCGGACACCTGGGAGACGCTGGGCATGATGCTCATCCTGGCCGCGCTCTCCCTTCTGACTGCCCTCAGGTTCCGGGATAACAGGAGAAACGCAAAGGCTTCCGTGTCCGAAAGCATCCACGATAGCATCCCCTCCCGAGAGGAATGCAATGAAATCATGGCGAAATATTCCATGCGACCAAACATCATTGAGCATTCCATCCAGGTCATGCGAGTTTCCCTGGCAATAACAGACAATCTTAAAAACGACGCGACCATAAACAGGGACTTGGTTATCGCCGCAGCACTCCTGCATGACATCACGAAGACAAGATCACTCGAAACAAAGGAACGACACGATGCATCCGGAGGTGTGCTTCTGCGAGAAATGGGATTCATGCGCATCGCTGAGATTGTGGAGCAGCATGTCATCTTTAAGAATTTTAATCCGCAAGGAAGGCCTGAGGAGCGGGAGATAATATACTATGCTGATAAAAGGGTGATGCACGACAAGATCGTGACGATTGAACAGAGGATTCACGACCTGATACAGCGATATGGAACCACCGAGGAAATCCGAAACCTGATTCTTAATAACACGAGCCTGGCGCTGGCCATCGAAAGAAAGATCGCCAGCCATATGAAAGTTGACATACATCAAGCGATTCAGAAAATCGCAGTCAGCTGAAAGGAGCATACACGTTATGTCTATCATTGAGACCATAAGAATGCGGGTTTCCTGCCGGACATACAGCAATACGGCTATTGAACCGGACAAGATGGAAAGGCTCACTGAAAATCTGAGATCCAACACGAACGCTCCCTTTGGCAGTAAAATCAGGTTTGAACTCATGAACTTCGACATGATGGATATGAGTGAACTCAAAGGCCTTGGAACCTACGGCGTCATTAAAGGGGCCAGACAGTTCATCGTCGGTGCAGTTGTGGATCAGCCCAAAGCCATGGAAGACTCCGGATACTGCATGGAAAAGAACATCCTGGCGGCAACGGCAATGGGGCTTGGTACGTGCTGGCTGGGAGGGACATTCAACAGGACCGGATTTGCCGAAAAAATGAAGCTTGCGGAAGGTGAACTTTTACCGGCTGTCACCCCCGTCGGTTATTCAGGCAACAGAAGATCCCTCATAGAGAGATTATTCAGGTTTAGTGCGGGAGCAGACAATAGGAAGCCCTGGGAGGAATTATTTTATGAAGGGGGAATAGAAACCCCTCTCAACAAAGGCTCGGCAGGCAGCTTTGCGACACCCCTTGAATGTGTCAGAATCGGCCCATCAGCTTCCAATAAGCAGCCCTGGAGAATCATCAAGGATCAGGGGAACTATCATTTTTATATCAAGAGAACGGCTGGATATGATAGAGTTTTTGGACAAATAAAGATGCAGAACATTGATATGGGTATCGCCATGTGCCATTTTGAATTATCTTCAAGAGAAATGGGTTTGGATGGCGTTTGGAAGTTAGAAGATCCACAGATAAAAAGCGGAGGCATGGAATATCTTGTGAGCTGGATCATGTAGAAAATGATCCAAATAGAAAATGGACATGATTATCCGCCATCCACAATTCTTATAACTGCCGACATTGAACACAAGGTGAGAGCGAGGTCCACAACAATTCATTCCGTTTCTTTTTTATGCATCAGAAGCAAGCATCAACCGAATGAACCCGAAAAAAGCTTGACAATGGGAAAATGAATGGCTATATATACCCCATAGGGGTATATTATGGATGACGAAAGAAAAAAAATATTCAGCCGACTGCGGCGTATCGAGGGACAAATTCGGGGGCTTCAGCGGCTGGTAGAGAATGAAACGCCCTGTGTCGATGTTCTCACGCAGGTATCTGCCGTGACCTCGGCAATGAAAAAAACGGGGATAGCCATTATTCAATTCCGGTTGAAGCAGTGTGTTATCGAATCCTCTCAAGGAAACGATGAAGCCCTGGATGATTTCCAGAAAGCCTTGGCCAGATACATCGATATGGCCTAGAGGACGGGACCATGAAGAATGAAAAAACACCGGAAATCAGCCGTCGGTCATTCCTGAAGGCAGCGGCGGGGGCGGCTGCCCTGTCTGGACTGACTCTGCCGAAGGCGGTTCATGCCGGAGGGGGAAAGCAGTTGGCCTCGCTGATTGACCTCAGCCTTTGCGACGGATGTTCAGACCGCGAGGCGCCGGCCTGCGTATCCGCCTGCAGGACGATCAACAAAGACACGATCCCCCCAATTGCCGAACCCATCCCTGTGCCGTGGCCGCGAAAAACCGTTGAAGACTGGTCCCGGAAGCGGGAGGTCAAAAACCGGCTGACACCCTATAATTTCATCTATGTCCATCAGGCGGAGATCGATTGGAACGGTCAGAAAAAAACGGTATACGTTCCGAGGCGCTGCATGCACTGCGACAATCCGGCCTGTGCGACCATCTGCCCTTTTTCGGCGAATCACAAGCAGACCAACGGAGCGGTGGTCATTGATCAGGATCTCTGTTTTGGCGGCGCCAAATGCAAAACCGTCTGTCCTTGGGAGATTCCGCAGCGGCAGTCCGGTGTCGGCATTTATCTTCATGTTTTGCCGACCCTCATGGGAAACGGCGTGATGTACAAGTGCGATCTCTGCAACGGCCGCCTTGGCAAGGGGGCATTGCCGGGATGCGTGGAAGCCTGCCCCCGCAAAGCCATCCTCATTGGTCCGAGGGCGGATATTTTCGCTCTTGCGGAGGAAAGGGCGACGCAGATGAAAGGCTACATCTACGGTAAAAAAGAGAATGGCGGAACATCAACGCTGTATGTTTCTCCCGTTTCCTTCGATCTCATCAACAAAACCATGCGCAAGAAACCGGGTCAGCCGGACATGCCCACGGGCGTCGAACGACGCATGGCCGGGACGGACCCTCTGGGAAAACTGGTGCTGGCGGCGCCGGCTCTCGGCATCGCCGCCGGTGCGGCCGGAGCATTCAAATGGCTTTCCCACCGGAAGGCACAGATGAAGGAAGGGGGCAAGGACAATGGCTGAGAAGATCAGAGAAGAAAAGGGCCTGATTGTCCGCCACAGAATCGTGGAGTTGATCGAGCACTGGGCGATTGCCCTTTCGGGACTGCTCCTCCTGTTGTCAGGGTTTTTTCAAATGCCCACTGCCAACCGCTATTACTTCACCTCCCTGCCGGGGCTGTCCTGGTCCGGTGATTTTTTTGTCTCGCTGAATGTGCATTATGCGGCGTCGATCCTGTTTATCGCCGCAGCGCTCTTTCATTTGACATACCACGGGATGCGCGGCGACATGGGGATGATTCCCCAAAAGGGGGATATTAAAACGTCCATCACCGTCATCAAAAGCTTTTTCGGCAAGGGGGAAGAGCCCCCTTTTCATAAATATCTGCCGGAACAACGCCTGGCTTACGCGGGAATGGCCTTCATCATCGCCATGCTGATCCTGTCCGGGCTGATCAAGACCTTCAAGAATCTCTACGCCCCGGATATGTCCCTGACAGTCGTTTTGGCGGCGACGTGGGTCCACAATATCTTCTTTGCCTTGTTTGTCCTTGCCTTCCTGGGACATATTGCCGCAATCCTCCTGAAGCCCAACCGGCCCATGGTGCGTGGAATTTTGACGGGCTCCGTCCGCCTCGACTACGCACGGCATCGCCACCCCCTGTGGCTTGCGGAAATGGAGATGGAGCTTGCAAACGAGATCCCCGCACCAATGGAACAGGCGCCGGCCCCGGCGGTTCTCCTTGAGGACCCGCAGCCGGCAGAGAAGGTGGATGTGATTCCAGCGCCGGATCAGGAAACGGACCCTTCCGGAAAGAAGGAACAGAGTTAAAATAGTCCAGCAGCCGGTTCGAACAGCCGGCCAAAGAAAGGAGTGCGATGATGACGTGCAATGTAGGTAAGACAGACAGGATCATAAGGTATGCGATGGGCATGATAATAATATTGCTGGGTGTTTACTTCAACAGCTGGTGGGGCGCCGTCGGCTTGATCCTCCTGTTGACAGCGACGATACGCTGGTGTCCGGCTTATATCCCTTTTGGAATTTCTACCTGTGACCCCGATAAAAGATAGATGGAAATAGATAGAATGAGTGGATGCCTGAAGGGCGAATGATCCACGGAGGATGGTTCCGTGGCCGGTGAAGGCCGAATTTATTAAGTGAAACCAATAAAATTTTAAGGAGGAGGTTTTTATGAGAAAGATGAGCTGGTTGAAAACGTTCTTGGTTCTGGTCCTGCTGTTTTTGCCCCTGAGCGCCATGGCCAGAGATATTAATCCCATTGTCTCCACAGATTGGCTCCAGGAGAATTTAACGAACCCGAAACTGATAATTGTAGATCTCAGAAAGGTAGAAGACTATAAGGCAGGCCACATTCCCGGCGCCATAAATGTTTTTTACGGATCATGGGCCATCAAGAAGGGAGACCTGCTCAATGAGTTGCCTCCGCTGGATGACCTGATGGATACGATCGGCGGTGCGGGGATCGGAAAAGACGCCCGGGTCGTTCTGGTCGGCAAGACGGAAAAAATTCCTGATCAGTTCGACATGACCCGCGTGGCCTGGACATTGAAGTATGCCGGCGTTGAAAATGCGGCCATCCTCAATGGCGGGCAGGACCAGTGGGTAAAGGAAAAAAGGCCCTTGTCTCAGGAGATGGTCAAGGCCAAAGCAAAACCCTACAAGGCTGATGTGAACAGAGGCCTCTTTGTGGACAAGAAATACCTGCTTGCCAAACTGGGCAAAGCCACCGTGGTGGATACCCGCGGGCCGGCCTTCTTTGCCGGAAAGGAAAAACTTGCCTTCGTCGCGAAAACCGGAAGAATCAAGGGATCCGTCAATCTTCCCGTGGGCCAGCTTTATACCAAAGAGGGTCTGTATAAGGATAAGGCGGAACTCGCCTCCCTGGCCGCCAAAGCCCTGGGAAATGATCTGAGCAGAGAGATGATCCTCTACTGCGACACGGGCAAGACCTGCACTTCCTGGGCCTTTGTGATGGCTGACATCTTAGGATACAAAAATGTGAAAGTTTACGACGGGAGCTTCATGGAATGGGTAATGGATCCTAATGTCCCCATGGAACCTTAAGGTCGATGAAGACCGGCGGGTGACGCGTTCCGGACAATTCTAATTTTATCATGGGGGTGTCCATCCAAAAGGGGTGGACACCCCCATCGTTGACAATATCCCCCGTTATCAACTCACGCCTTTACGGACCACCAGCTTAATCTTCCGGAAACTGATATCGAGGATGATGGAATTCATGGACGATTCTTGCCTGCTTCAATAAAATCGAGATACGCCTCGGCGCTTTCCCCGGTGTTGTCCGTATCACTCATGACAGCCAGGCCGGCCATTGCCGGCGGGTCTTTCCCGAAGGCCTTCCGGTAGTCCTCAAGGACGTTCACCGACTCTTCCACCCACTGGCCGAGCCGCTCCTTCCCTTTTTCCAGAATGACAATACGGGCCTTTTCGGTATAGGGACTTACTATTATCCGTTCGGATATATTACTTCCCGTCCAGACATAATTCAGGGTGCTGTGGGGCGGGTATTTGCCATAGATTGCCTTGGTGGCACCGTATATCAGGCTTTCCCCCAGGGCGGCCTTGTCAGGATCATACTGAAACATAACATAGATCCGGATCGGATAGTCATCTCCTGTTTTTTCCCTTGGATTTCCCCGGTTGGAAAGTTGTGTTACCTTCCAGCGCCATCGTATCCGGGGATTTTCATAGATGTTGAAGGTCCGGCGATAGATAATAGCCGAGGCGGCAGCCCGGCTTTCCGCCTTCAAGATCGATTTGCCCCTTTCACTGACCAACGTGTAAGTCGAATGGGCCTTGATCTTCGGAAAGGTCAGGGGTTCCCACTGGGCAAGGCTGTCAAAATTCTCCCGGAAGAGGACATCCGGACTGGCAGTGAAAGCTGTCAGAACTTGGAGGAAAAAGAACAAAAGGACGAAGATGAACATTGTAAAATTCATGGTGTTCAGGAACCTCTCCGTTTTGAGTCTTTCAGTCGTGGCCAGGGCCAGGCGGTTGACCCATTGCCGGAGGGGCGAAGGAACCGTCCGTCGCGGTGCAGCGCCGGTCAGATATTCCAGCAGATGGACGGCCTCCACGCCCTGTTCGAGAAAACGGTTCTGACAGCCAACGCAATAGGTGATCACTGTCCGGTCGCTTCCTTCCTGGATAATCCGGTTTAGAAAGCGATCCGCCAGCTCCTGAGACAGGGAGTTCAGACCGCCGCCCGAACCACAGCAAAGGGGGCCGGAAGCTTCCTTGCAGGGTGCACCTGGTATAAGCTCCACCATGTCCCTGGCAGCATTCCGGATTCCCTCCCAACGCGAGGACGGACAGGGATGGTGAAGATAAGCCGATCCCAATTGCTTCGTATTGGGGTCGGGGGCTAATTTGAAATCTGTCCCTATAAATCCTGACATCGCCTCCAGGATGAAGACGACTTGAACGCCCTCCAGATGCTGCGACAGCAGCTTGTGACAATTCAGACAGCCGGTGATCACCTGTCTGACACCGCCATCCAGGAGGCACTTGTTGATTTCCTGCAGCGCGGTAAAGGTTGTTTTTGTATCGCCGTATCCGAAGACGGGATCATAGCAACAGTCCAGGACCAAATCAATCCTCTTCTGCAAATGCCGACTCAGGATTTTCCGGACTTTGCGGACCAGTCCCGGCCGGTTTGCGGCCATGCCGCATCCCGGCCAGAAGACTGTATCCGCCGCTCCGTAAAAAGAAAAGGGGAAGCGATGTCCGGCCCTTGCAAACCCCCGTGCCCCGTCCAGCATCTTCCGAACCGGGGGTGGAACCTGCTGCTGTTGCACCAGTCGCTGCTTTGCTTCAAAAAAAGCCGCCGCCGGTGACAGCGCCAGGGGACAAACGGCGTCGCACCGGCCGCAGGAAGTGCAATAGAAAGCCGCTTCCGGACGATCCAAAAGAATCCGTTCCGGCGTTCCGAACTCAGTCAGGAAGGGACAAACATCGGCGCAGGCGACGCACCCTGAGCACCTTTCCAGAAAACCAGTCACTTGTTATTTTACCTTCCCGATGGGATAGTCCGCTTCATCCCAGGCCTTGATGCCACCGGGATGGCGATAAACATTTTTATAGCCGAGCCTTATGGACCACATTGCTCCATTATGGCTCCGCGTGCATTCCGTAAAACCGCAATAAAAAACGACGACACGATTCTTGTCCGGTCCCAGAATCTTCTCCAGGGCATCCTTCAGTTTGTCGTCCAGCTTGGTCAGTTCCGGTCTTTGTATTTCCAGGTGAACGGCACCGGGTATATGCTGTTTTTTGTAAACACCCTCAGGATTCGTATCCACAATCAGCATGTCTTTTTTCTCATCGATCCAAGCCTTTAACTCACTTGAAGTAACAAATCTATATCCCCCTCTTTCCACTTCCCGGGCAAAGTTCACGGCAATCTTCTCCGTGAAAGTAACAGCGATCTTCTCCGTATCCGTTTCCTTCGTCCCCCAGGCCGCAAGGGCACTCCCCACTATACCGAACATGAATAGGACCGCAACCATAACAC
>JAPLJM010000070.1 GCA_026388595.1 Deltaproteobacteria bacterium | reverse complement strand
TAACACTTCAAAGATAGAACAGGAGGACAGGGCAGTGAAGCTAAAAGGAACGCAGATTTTGTTACAGATCCTTAAGGAAGAAAATGTGGACACCATTTTTGGCTATCCCGGCGGTTCCGTCATCGATATCTACGATGAACTCTACCGCAGCGATATCAAACACATCCTGGTTCGCCATGAACAGGGGGCGGTGCATGCCGCCGACGGCTATGCGCGGGCATCGGGCAGGGTCGGGGTAGCCCTGGTGACCTCCGGTCCGGGAGCAACGAATACCGTCACGGGGATCGCCACGGCTCATTCCGATTCCATCCCCATCGTCGTTTTTACGGGGCAGGTGCCGACGACGCTGATCGGCAACGACGCCTTTCAGGAAAGTGATATTACCGGAATTACCCGGCCCTGCACGAAGCATAACTTCCTGGTCCGGAATGTTGAAGAACTGGCCCCCACGATCAAGGAGGCCTTCCATATCGCCCGCTCGGGGCGCCCCGGACCGGTGCTTGTGGATCTGCCGAAAAACATGATGGCCTCGACGACGGAATACGATCCGTCCACCGTCGTCATCAAGACGGATGAGCCCCTGCATAAGGCGTCGTCTAAAAAATATCTCCAGGCGATGGACCTTCTCAAAGATGCCAAAAACCCGGTGGTTCTGATCGGCGGCGGCATCCTGCTGGGGAAAGCCACGGAGGACTTGCGCAAGTTTATTGAAAAAACACGCATTCCCGTCACATCAACGCTCATGGGCCTGAGCGGCTTTCCCGGGACGCACCCCTTATGGCTCGGCATGCTGGGTATGCACGGCACTTACTATGCCAACATGGCCATCAGCCACTGCGATCTTCTGATCACGCTGGGCGCCCGCTTTTCCGACCGGGTGACCGGCAAGATCGAGACCTTTGCGGAGAAAGCCAATATCATTCACATCGATGTGGATCCGTCCTCCATCAATAAAAATGTCGTTGTGGATCTGCCCATTGTGAGCGACCTCAAAGTCGCCCTGCAGCAGATCAACCGCATGCTGGATGAACAGCAGTTCAAGCTGAACGAGGCGGAGCGGCAGGTATGGCTGGATCAGATCGATGCCTGGAAACAGGAAGTGCCCCTGACCTACTGCCAGAACGGGGAGCTCATCAAGCCCCAGTTCGTCATTGAAAAACTCTTTGAACTGACGCGAGGCAAGGCGATCATCACCACGGAAGTGGGACAGAACCAGATGTGGGCGGCCCAGTTCTACCGGTATGACAATCCCCACACCTTTCTTTCATCCGGCGGCCTGGGCACCATGGGATACGGTCTGCCGGCCGCCATCGGCGCACAGTGCGCCTTCCCGGACGCGCTGGTTGTGGATATCGCCGGGGACGGCAGCATCCAGATGAACATCCAGGAAATGGCCACGGCCATTCAGTATAACCTGCCGGTGAAGATCGTGCTGTTGAACAACAACTATCTTGGCATGGTGCGTCAGTGGCAGGAATTGTTCTATGACAAGCGCTATTCCCACACGGACATGATGGTCACGCCGGATTTTGTGAAGGTGGCGGAGGCTTACGGATTTTTGGGCCTCCGGGCAACCAGGCCGGAAGAGGTAATCCCCACGCTCAAGCTGGGTCTGACCACCCCCGGACCGGTCCTGATGGATTTCCGGGTGGCCCGGGAAGAATGTGTTTATCCCATGGTCCGTCCGGGCGGTTCCATCAGCGAGATGACGCTGGGAACGAGGGAGATGACAAATTAATTGAGAAGGCATCAATCAATATTTGCGGCAGGATTCCTCCGGCGAGGATGAGGCTGCCTATAAAATTTATGGAGAAAGGTACAACAACTATGGAAAAAACGGAAAAAAAGGAATACATTCTTTCCCTGCTGGTGAACAACAAGCCTGATGTGCTGGCCCGGATTGCCGGCGCCCTGGGCGGGAAAGGCTATAACATCGACAGCCTGTGCGTGGATGTGACGATGAATCCGGATGTTTCGAAAATCATCCTGACGACCAAAGCCACCAAGATCATGATCGGAAGGGTGATCAATGCCCTGATCAAGCTGGTGGATGTCGTCAAGGTTGACAATCTTTCAGAAGTCGAAGCGATTAAGCGGGAAATGATCCTGATCCGGATGAATCTGATGAAGGAGACGAAGCCGGAACTCATGAAAATCATTGACATCTTGAACTGCAAGATTCTGACTTTCAACACAGACCACTGTGTTCTGCAGTTCACGGGCAGCCGGGAGGATGTCGACAAGGTGCTGGCCGCGCTCAAACCGCTGGGCATCGACGATATTGCCCGGACCGGAGCGGCGGCGCTGGAACGCAAATACTAAACATCGGCAATCCCCATGCCTTGCCGGTTGCGGCAACGGCATGGGAAATTCCCCTCGGTCCCCCGTTGAAAAGGGGATAAAATCACTGTTGACGATTTCGTAATAAGTCAATCTTGGCCCGTTTTTGTCGTTCCCGTGAAAGCGGGAATCCAGTTATTTAAGCATGTTATGGACTCCCGCCGGGGTGGGGATGACAGGACGGGAGAGGGGGGATTTTTGCAGTCGGTTGTAAATAAAATTTCTGCTATTCAACTTTAATAAGGAGGGGAGATCATGTCACAGATCAGCATTGGCGGAATTATGGAAGAGGTTATTACTTCTGAGGAATTTACGCTTGAAAAAGCCCGGAAGGTCCTCAAGGACGAAATCGTGGCCGTCATCGGCTACGGCGTTCAGGGCCGCGGCCAGGCCCTGAACATGAAGGATAACGGCATCCGGGTCATCGTGGGCGAGGGCGACTATAACTGGCAGAAGGCCATCGATGAGGGATTTGTACCCGGAGAAACGCTGTTTCCTCCCATGGAGGCGGCCCGGCGGGGGACCATCATTCAGTATCTCCAGTCCGATGCGGGCCAGAAGGCCATGTGGGCGGACCTGAAACCCACGCTGACGAAGGGCAAGGCCCTCTATTTTTCCCACGGGTTTTCCATTGTCTATAAGGAGCAGACCGGCGTGATCCCCCCGCCCGATATCGATGTGATCCTCGTCGCCCCCAAGGGCGCGGGCCGTACAGTGCGCGACAATTATCTGGCCGGCAGCGGCATCAACTCCAGCTATGCCGTATTCCAGGATGCTACGGGAAGGGCGATGGAAAGGACACTGGCGGTGGGCCTGGCCATTGGCTCAGGATATCTCTTTCCCACCACCTTTGAAAAAGAAGTCTACAGCGATCTCACGGGAGAGCGGGGTGTGCTGATGGGATGTCTGGCAGGCGTTCTGGAGGCCCAGTACAACGAGTTGCGCAAACGCGGCCACAGTCCCAGCGAGGCCTTCAACGAGACCGTGGAAGAGCTGACCCAGAGCCTGATGCCCCTGGTCGCCCAGAACGGCATGGACTGGATGTACGCCAATTGCAGCACCACGGCACAGCGCGGCGCCCTGGACTGGAAGAATCGATTCCGCGATGCGGTGGCCCCGGTATTCACGGAGCTCTATGACCGGGTCGCAAACGGCAAGGAAACGGAAATCGTCCTCCGGGTCAACAGCCAACCGGATTACCGGGAAAAACTGCAGGCGGAGCTGGACACCATTAAAAACAGCGAAATGTGGCAGGCCGGCGCTGCCGTCCGCTCCCTGCGGCCGGAACGACGGAAGAAATGACGGTGAT
>JAPLJM010000211.1 GCA_026388595.1 Deltaproteobacteria bacterium | reverse complement strand
CGCCAGGAGCAGCGTCCATGAAAGTGGTCCTGATTTCCATGCCCGACGTTGCCCCGATCTTCATCCACGATATGGCCGTTCATCTGCCGAATCACGGTATTGCCTGTCTGGGCGGAAATATCGATGACCGGCACGACGTCTATCTGATCGATCTGGTCCGGAAACGGCGTAACCTCAGGTCTTATTTGACGAAACAACTGAAGCAGATCCAGCCTGATCTTGTCGGGTTGTCGGCCATGACCTGGCAGTTCGATACCTGTTTACGCCTCATCCGGCTCATTAAAAACCTGCTTCCCGGTTGCCGGATCGCCGTCGGCGGCTATCATGCGACATTGATGAGCGAAGAGGTGGCCCCGGCACCGGCCTCGCAATGGATTGATTTCATGATCCGGGGAGAAGGGGAGGAAACCTTTCGGAGGCTTATCAACGCCCTGGAAGGGATGGACCGTCTCGAGGAGATTCCGTCCCTTTCGTACAGGCGGGACGGGAAATTCATCCATAACGAACGGGGAAAGCCTTGTGATTTGTCACGGCTGAAGCTGCCCCTCCGCGACCGTCGCCGGCTGACCGGCGGTTATCATTTCGTGACCTCCCGCATGGAGGTCATGGAGATGTCCCGGGGATGCACCCGCAACTGCACCTTCTGCAGCATTCAACACATGTACGGCCGCTCCCATCGAACCTACCCGATGGAACGCATTCTGGCCGATCTGGATGATATTTATTTCAACAAAAAGACGAGGATGGTTTTTGTCGTTGACGATAATTTTGTTTTAAATCCCCGATGGGTCATAAGGGTCTGTGATGCCATTATTGCACGCCGCTACATGGGCCTGAAGCTGGCCGTACAGGCGGACTGCATTGCCATCGCCCGCCATGAGGAGATGGTACGGAAAATGGCCGAGGCGGGGTTTTTTTCCGTGTTTCTGGGGATTGAGAACGTTTCCCGGCTCAATCTGGAGACCCTGCGCAAGGGCGAAATCGCAGATGAGGCCGAAAAGGCCGTTGAAAATTGCCACAAATACGGGCTGAGCGTCGTGGGCGGCATGATCTTCGGCCTGCCGCAGGATGACGAGACGGCCATCCGCGATAACTATCGCTTCTTGAAGGGGCTGGGGGTCGACGCTATTTACTGCCAGATATTGACCCCTTATCCAAAAACGCAGGTTCGTGACGATCTGATCCGGGAGGGACTCGTCACAAATTGCGACGATTATCGATGGTATAATGGCCTTTGGGCGAATGTGAGAACCCGATATCTTGATGCAGAACGCCTCCAGTACCTGTTCTGGTTTTACCGGCAGACGGTCCTGGGCTGGTGGGAACCCTCGGCAAAAACGAGAAAAACCGGTCGTCAGTGGACCGCCATCTGGATTTATCTGATCCGGCCGGTTTTAAAATTTCTTGTGGAGCGGAAACTCCGGAAGACCGGATGGGAAGACCGTTATCAAAGAGAAACGGCCCGTCTGCGACAGCGGAATGAATTTGAAGACCTCAGGGATTTCTAAATAGAGATTAACGATGATCACTTTTGGGATTCTATTTTTATCGGTTTATGTCGCCGGATCGGTCAATTTTGCCATCCTGGTGCTCAGCGCGATCGGGAAGGCGGACCCCCGGACGCAGTTCAGCGGGAACGCGGGGACGACCAACGTCTACCGGCAGGCGGGCCTGGTATGGGCGGCCGTCGTTCTGCTGCTCGACCTGGGACGGGCGATGGCCGCCGCCGCGCTGGCGGTTCATTTCCTCCCCATCGCTGGGGTTCCATGGATCGGGCTCAGCCTGGTTTTGGGGAACCGGTTTCCCTGTTTTCACCGGTTCCGGGGAGGAAAGGGCGTTGCCGGCTTTCTGGGATTTACAATTCTGCTGGCGCCTGTTGCGGCGGCATTGGCCGCCTTGCTCTGGGTCGCCGTGTACCGCGTGGCCCAAATTCCGTTTATCGCTTCCTTTTTCATGATTTCTGCGCTTGCCATGGGTACGATGATCACGTATAACTTCGAAACCATAGCGGCAGCCGGCACCATCGTCACGGCGCTGCTGATTTTCTACAATCACCGGCAAAATGTTGCAGCGCTGCTGCAGAAGCAAGGGAAAAGCCATGAAAGTTCATGAGATTCCGCAGGATAACATCAGGACGCTGGGGGGATACAGGAAACTGCTCTATGCCATCGATGAGAACGGACACTATACCGGAGCACCGACAACGGGTTGGGAGGTTGAGGAAATTGTCCTCCTCGACGCCCTGGAGGATTATGACCGGAAAGCTGAAGAGGCCAGGCATAAAGTCCTGAAAAAACAGAGTTCCCCCATTGAGTACTTCATGTATATGCGCCGGATGGATCTGATCACGCTGGCCCAGGCGATGGGGCTTTTCCGGTGGCAGGTCAAGCGCCACCTGAAACCGGGGGTCTTCCGGAAACTCGATGCAGCGCGCCTGCAGCAATATGCCGATCTCTTCCGGGTACCGCTTGCCACACTGACCCGATTTGAGGAGGAAATCTGATTGAACGTCCAGCATGAATTTCAACACAGACATTATGCGCACTGTGAAAGCGGGGTGGTGACATCGCTCCTGTCGCATCAGGGACTGAGCCTGTCGGAGCCCATGGTCTTCGGCCTGGCGGGTGGCCTGACCTTTGCCTACCTTCCCTTCATCAAAATCAACGGGATGCCGCTGTTATCGTATCGAATGTATCCCCGTTCCATCATCGGGGGCATTCAGCGCCGGTTGGGCGTCAAATTCCAGTCGAAAACCTATCGCAGCCAGGCGGAAGCGATGGCCGAGTTGGACAGGTTCATCGCCAGCGGCAGGGCGGTTGGCCTGCAAACCTCCGCCTACTGGCTTCCCTATTTCCCGCCGGAGATGCGCTTTCAGTTTAACATGCACAATCTGATCGTCTTCGGGAAGGAAAACGGTGAATTCCTGGTCAGTGACCCCGTGGCCGACCATGTGGTCAGGATCCTGCCGGAAGACTTGCAAAAAGCCCGTTTTGCAAAGGGTACGATGGCGCCCCATGGATACCTTTACTATCCCACGGTCGTTCCGGCAGCGATCGACCTGAAAAAAACAATCCCCCTGGCGATCCGGAAGACCGTGAATATGATGTTGCATGCACCCTTGATTTTCGGGCTCCGGGGAATTTTTTTCATGGCGGACCGGATTGAGAATCTGCAGGGCCGGAAGGACATCCGGTATATCAAGCTGTTCCTGGGGCATATCGTCCGGATGCAGGAGGAGATCGGCACCGGGGGCGGCGGGTTTCGGTTTATGTACGCCGCCTTTCTCCAGGAGGCAGCCGACGTCTTGCAAAGTCAGGCGCTCCGGGAAGCCTCTCTTAAAATGACGGACGCCGGCGACCAGTGGCGGCAATTCGCCCTGGCCTGCGCCAAGGCGATCAAAAACAGGGAAGGGGCAATTGATCTTGCGGCCATCGCAGGCCTGCTGCGTACCTGCGGGAACGTTGAAAAAGAGGTCTATCTGTTACTGAAAAAGATGGCATAGGGAGGGCCAGATGAACAGATATCTGAAGATTGCCTACGTCGGTTTCTCTGTTATTCTGCTTTACTTTGTATGGGAGCATTTACCTGCCGGAGATGGGCAGGATAAGCTGATAAGTCGCTTGATGGAACTCCGGTTTTTGGGCTTTGTTGCGTTGTTGCTTGTCTTTTATTACATCTTCTTCAATTTTCTGGGACGAAACAGGAAAGGAGATTAGAGAGCTTTGCATAACCGGCGAAAAAGATTTTTTCAGCGGCGGCGGAGCCATTTTTCAAAGGTCTCGATTAATGTTCTGCCGGAAAGGCGAGAAAGCCCTCTGTAGTCAGATTACAGGGGGCTTTCGGTAACGATGACTGCGCGTCTGGCGGTTTTGTCAGTTCGAGGAGATCACCACCTTGGCGTCGCCCAAATAATCGTTATTGTACCGCACGGTTTCCTTGATCTTCTTGGCGGCGTCCATATCGATGATAATCAGATTGTCGTTGGTCACCTTCACGGCCGGAATGATCAGGATGTTGTCTCCCACATAAGCAACCTTTCTGGCCTGATCCAGGCTGTCGGCATAGCGCACAACGCCATAGGTGCGAATGACCTGAGGCTTTACGCGCTTTGCGGAATAAACGGTCATTAATTGCTGATCTGCTCCCACGGTGACCACCACGGGCAGCACCTCCCTTTCAAAGAAACGGCCTTCCAGGCTGATAATCACCCCCGTGACCGGCTTGGTGGGATCGATGCCGGGAAGAATTGCCTTTGGCGGTTCGGTCGTTTGCACAGGCGGCGGCGCTACGGCCTGAGGTGTGGGTGCGGGTGGAGGCGGCACTGGCGGCTGGAACCCAGCAGGTTCCGGCGATGTCGGAAACTGCTGCGGCGGAGCGTTGTCCGGCAGTTTCTTCTCATCCAGATTCAGGGCACTGATGAGGGATTTTACCGATTTGCAGCCTTGGCTGGCGCTGCTGAGGCAGAGACGCAACTCCATGGTTACTGCGGGATATTTCTTGCCGTCGTCACTGGTTACCCATTGGATGTCCTGCTTGAAAACCTGCGCCCCCTTGACGATCCCCTCCACCCGGGCATTGATGATATCTTCGGAAACCATCATCATGTCCACCCGGGTCTGGGAATCAATCCGGATGCCTTTCACCGTATCCAGCAGGACCCGCTGCGCGTCCGTTCTGGCAGCCCTGATCGCCAGCGCCCGGTCCTGCCCAGGGTTGCTGCTTCCTTTACCAGCCCCATAGCCGGCAGCGGTAATGAACCCCTGGACCCAGTCAACCCGACCGATGGAATATTCCTGCGCCCTTACATCCGGCACGACGGTCAGAATGATCAGACAGAGTGCCATCGCGATGCACAATATTCTGAATTTCATCACGGATACCCCCATCGACTTACTCATCGTCACTATTGATATCATCTTAAAAAGTCAGAATAGTCGTCCATGGACGTCCCGCTCGCACTGGCACTGGCAAATGCAACAGCCACTCTCAGGGCCATCCCGGATCGCAAACGCTCAGGCGCCGTCCAGACCCGCGCTTTCCCTGTTCCGATACCAGGAAACCGGATCGGTCATCAGCTCTTCGGCGTCCTTCAAGGACACATAATGTTCATGCTCAATATCGGCCAGAAGATTAAAGAACGCCTTCTCTTTGGGATCTGTACAGTCATCCCGGAGTCTGGCGTAAAATAGAGCACCGTTGGCTTCAAAATCAACGGCCGTCTGAATGGCTTTCAGATCATCTGCATCCCCTTTGGGTATCCGGGATGCTTTTTTCACCATGTCCTTAAGAATTGTGGAGACGTTCGTCTCCTTCACGTTCAGGGGAACGGTCTCCGGCCATTTCTGATTTTTGCTCCAGTTTTCACTAAGCTGTTTCAGGCGCTGGTAGTGTTCCAGTTCTTCCGCCGCAATCTGCTGAAACATGGCTTTCCCGGCAGGATTATGGGTCCGTTCGGCATTTTTGAGATAGAATTCATGTTCCCGCATCTCGTTGGTGAGCGCTACTTCCAAAGCATCCAGACGGTTTTTCATGCATAACCTCCTTTGACGTTGTTTTGTTTGTATAACACACGATCAGGAACGGGTCAAGACATCCTCCTTAATCGGGGCGCCCTTCTGAAAATCTTCAATATATGCAAGATGATTATAATAATAAGATCAGGAGGTGGAAGAGAGATCGGAGGGATCGACAGGCTGTCCATCGGGCGGCGAAAGGGCCTTTTGATATTCCTTCAGCAAAAAGTCCCTGCTGACGCCATGATCGATAAAATCCCAGGGGAGGATTTCCGCCGGATCTTTCTGACGGTAGACGTAAAAATCGGGATGGGGCGTACCGGCCTTCAACACGCGGGACCAGTTTCCGCCCTCCTGATGGACGGACAGCAGGATCTTGCCCACCCGCCGGTCGCCCAGAGACAGGAGGGCCTGGATATAGTTCCACTTCGGCACATCGTGAATGATATGAACGGCAGGATCACGGCGAAACGCCTTTTCAACCAGTCGTATTTTTTTCTGAACGTCCTGGACGGATGCAAGGGGGCACCATTGAAAAGGCGTGACCGCCTTCGGAATAAACTGATTTACACTCAATGTGAGCCGCCGGAAGGGCTTCTTCCCTTTCGCATGCCCGAGGGCCTGCCTTTTGATATCCACCGCAAGCTGAATCAGCGCCTCGATATCTGCGTCTGTTTCTGTGGGCAGGCCGACCATAAAGTAAAGCCGGATGTTCAAAATACCATGCTCAACCAGCGCTGTGACGGCATCGAAGATCTGCTGTTCGCCGAAGCCCTTGCGGATGACGTCACGGAGACGCTGGGACCCCGCTTCCGGCGCCAGGGACACTGTCTCTATCCCGCCTTCCCTGAGCAGCGTCAGAAGCTCACCATCCAGCCGGTCCAGCCGCAGGGAGCCAATGGCAACCTTTCCCGCCTGACCGAGGATGCCCTGACAGATCTGCTTCAAATCCGGATGGTCCGACACGGCGGTCCCGACCAGTCCGATTTTTTTTTGCGCAGCCAGTCCCCGAAGGATGGACGCCTGCAGGACCCCTTCACTTCTGAACCGGGCCGGCCGATAGACGAATCCGGCCGCGCAAAACCGGCAGCCCCGCTGACAACCCCGGCTGACTTCCGTCAGGTGCATGGTACCGAGTTCCGTGTCGGCGGCAGCAATCCCTTGTTCGGTCAGGAAGGCATTGAGATCTTTGACCCATCTTTTTTTTATCCGCAGGGGAAGTGCGGCATCCACCGCGTCCCTGCTGCGGATACGTTGATCTTCATGATATGAAACATGATAAAAGGCAGGAACATAGACCCCCTCCAGCTCCGACTGCAATTGCAACAGGGATTCCTTCCTGGGCAGGCCGGATCGGGTGAGGATCTCGTAGCGGTGCAGAAATTCCAGCAGGCTCTCTTCCGACTCCCCCAAGAGGAATAGATCAAAAAAATCACACAATGGCTCAGGGTTGAGGGTTACGGAAATCCCGCCGCCGGCAATCAGGGGCTGCCGCTCATGGCGTTCTTCGGCCAAGAGGGGGATTCCGGCCAGCGACAGTATTTTCAGGATATTCGGGTAGTCATTCTCAAAAGACACGGAAAAAGCGACGATATCAAAGTCAACCAGGGGCTTTTGCGATTCCAGGCTAAAAAGGGGGGTCGATCCCGGAGCGAACATCGGTTCATCTCCGGGATCGGGAAGGAAAGCGCGTTCACAAATAAAATTCTGATCGCGGTTCAAAAGCGCATAGATGGTCTGAAATCCAAGGTTTGACATACCGGCCCGATAGTTGCTCGGATAGACCAGGCATACCGTCAGCTTGTCTCCCCAGATCTGCTTTCGGTAACCGCTTTCATGTGACAAAAGACGGCGATATTTTTCTTTAAGAGTCCATGACATCTAAGTATTTTTAACGGATTGGTTTCCTTATCAATCTTCACGCTTTTAATCCGCCTGTCTTCTCAGGAAGGTCGGAATTTCAAGGTCGGGATTGTCGTCGTCAATCATTCCCAGTTTGACCACATTGGTGTTCTCCACAGATTTATCCTTGTTCCGGAGATAGGCAGGCGTTGACAGGTCTTCTCTCCGAAACCCTCCCAGGCGGGCTATATTTGGAATTCCCTGCCGTTTTTGGACCGCATCTTCAAAGCCTGTGGCAATGACGGTAATCCTGATCTCATCGGTCATATTTATGTCGATGACGGTCCCAAAAATGATATTGGCGTCTTCATGGGCCTCTTTTTGAATGAGGGAGGAGGCTTCATTGATTTCATGCAGCGTCATATCCGGCCCTCCGGTGATATTGAGCAGCACGCCATGGGCGCCCTGAATGGTATTGTCTTCCAGCAGGGGCGAGGAAATGGCTTTCTGCGCTGCTTCGATGGCCCGGTTTTCTCCAGAAGCGGACCCCGTTCCCATGAGGGCCAGCCCCATCTCGGACATGATGTTCTTGACATCGGCGAAATCAAGGTTAATGAGACCTGGAACAATAATCAGGTCAGAAATACCTTTTACTGCATGATACAGGATATCATCCGCCTTTTTAAAGGCTTCCAGCAGGGAGAGATTCCGGCCGCCCAGGCTGAGGAGCCGCTGATTGGGGACAACAATCAGGGTGTCGACCGTACTTCTCAGGGCGATAATGCCCTCATCCGCCTGCATGTTCCGCTTTTTGCCTTCAAACTGAAAGGGCTTGGTCACCACGGCGACCGTCAACGCCCCCATCTCTTTGGCCAACTCTGCGATGATGGGCGCTCCGCCGGTTCCCGTGCCGCCCCCCAGCCCGGCCGTAATAAAAATCATATCGGCGCCCTCAAGATGCTGCCGCAGCATGTCTTTGGTCTCCAGCGCCGCCATTTTCCCGATATCCGGATTGGCGCCGGCGCCAAGTCCCTTGGTTACATCAGCGCCAAGCTGGATCTTGATGGGCGACGAGGAGGCCCCGAGCGCCTGCGTATCCGTATTGGCCGTGATAAAATCGACACCCTGGAGGTTGTAGGCAATCATGGTGTTTACAGCATTGCCACCCCCTCCACCAACGCCAATCACTTTAATCTTTGCCGAACTCGCCCTCCCCGGAACTGTTAATTCAAACATGGCCACCCCCTTTAAAAGAATTCTAAAAACCATTTTTTTATTTTTTTGAGAACATCGCCAAAGAGACTGTCGCCCCCCTTCTTCAGGGTATCCCTTGACAGGTGTTTGCTGCCGTGAAAGACCAGCCCCACACCGGTTGCGTACATGGGACTGTTGACCACATCGGTCAGGCCGCCGAATCCAATCGGGCTCCCCCGCCGGACGGGCATATTAAAAATCCGTTCCGCCAGCTCCGTGATCCCTTCGAGCAGAGCAGTGCCGCCCGTCAGGACGATGCCTGCGGCCAGGATATCTTCGTAACCGGATTTCACAATCTCCTTGTAGGCCATGGTGAGGATTTCCTCCATGCGCGGCTCCACGATCCTTCCGAGAATCTGGCGTGATACCTCCCGGGGTTCCCGGCCGCCCACACTGGGAACTTCAATGGTTTCATCCTTGGCGATGAGCGCACTGAAGGCGCAGCCGTATCTAACTTTGATCTTTTCCGCTTCTGTCAGAGGAGTTCTGAGGCCCGTGGCAATATCACTGGTCAGGTAATTGCCGCCTGCGGGCAACACGGCGGTATGTTTGATGCTTCCCTCCGTAAAAACGGCGATGTCCGTCGTTCCGCCGCCGATATCGATCAGGGCAACACCCAGATCTTTCTCATCACTGCTGAGCACGGCCTCGCTGGAGGCGATCTGTTCAAGGACAATCTCATTAATTTCCAAACCCACGCGATTGACGGATTTGACAATATTCTGAATGGATGTTGCCGCCCCGGTGACAATGTGGACCTTTGCCTCCAGCCGCACACCCGACATGCCCACGGGGTCACGGATGCCGTCCTGATCATCCACGATAAAATTCTGTGGCAGGGTGTGCAGGATCTCCCTGTCCGAGGGAATGGCAATCGCCTTCGACGCCTCAATGGCCCGCTGCACATCCTCCTCATCCACTTCCCGTCCCTTCACGGCAACGATGCCCAGCGAATTCTGACCCTTGATATGACCGCCTGCGATTCCGGCATAGACTGAACTGATCTCACATCCCGACATATGCTCCGCTTCATCAACGGCGTGCTTGATCGCCTCGACGGTGCTTTCAATATTGACGACAACGCCTTTGCGCAAGCCCTCGGAGGGATGAGATCCAATTCCAATAATGTCAATGCCCTGCAGGGTCACTTCCCCGACAATCACGCAGGTTTTTGTGGTTCCCAGATCCAATCCCACAATGACATTTGCTTTCCTTGCCATACGCCTATCCGCCTTTCCTCATGTTCTGTAACCTTTTAACGGTCCTCCCGGTGTTGCGGGAGCCAGGATATGCCGCTTCTGGACGGTGATTTTTGCCGGATCGGTCAAATCGATCAGCACATATTTCAGGTTGACATTCCTTTTTTCCAAATCGGCCAGGACCGGTGTCAGACGCTTGATCTGATTATCATAATGATCAAAACCCAGACGGAGACAAAGACCACCGTCGGTAAATACAGAGAATCCACAGATCTCATCACCATGTATCTCGGCAATGGATTTTGCAGAATATAATCCTTTTGCCGTCGACAGGTAATGGAACAATGCGAGAGATTTTGTCAGCAGATCCTTATTCAACCGTCCATCCCGGTAACAGCCGGTCAGTGCAGGAAGGTCCGATTCATCACCCGTTTCCAGTTTTTTGAAGGCCAGGCCGTCTGCGTCCATCAGGTAAAAGCCGTCGTCTTTTTTCAGGAGTGCAATGGCCGTCCGTTCACGAACCTCGATCACCAGCCGCTCCGGGAGCTCGCGGCCGACGGACACGTCCTTTATCCAGGGACTCGACCGGACACGATCCCGGATCGCATCGGTATTGACCGCCAGCAGATTCTGGGTTGGTTTCAAGGCGGCCAGGACCAGAACATCCTTTTCGGTCAGCTCTTTACAGCCCCGTACCTGCGTTTCACGGATGCCGAAATAGGTCGTGCCCATGCTGTAACCGTAGCCCAGGATGAGCAGTGTCGTGACCAGCAGGATGCCCGCCAGCAGGAGGGATGCCTTGAGGATATCGCCCAGAATCTGACCGGAGTGCCTTTTCAGGCGCTGATGACTGGTCTTTATTTTGGACTGATGAACATTTCTCATGGACTAATCCCCAATAATCCGGACTTCTGGTTCCAGGGCAATCCCCGTTTGCGCAAAGACCTCTTTCTGGACCTGTTCCATCAGGGCCAGGATGTCAGCCGCTTTGGCATGTCCTGTGTTAATGATGAAATTACCATGTTTTTCAGATACTTTTGCACCGCCGACCTGCAGGCCCTTCAAGCCGGCCGCTTCGATCAGGAGGCCGGCGGGATGGCCGGCGGGGTTCTTGAAAATCGACCCGGCGCTGGGATAATCCAAGGGATGCTTCTGCCGCCGCTTGTCCAAAATCTCGTCAATCCTGTCCAGAATGGTTTGACGATCTCCCCGCTCAAGACAGAAAACAGCGCTGATGACAATGGTCCTCTCCGGAAGGTCGAGCCTTCTGTATTCAAAAGAAAGATCATTCCGAAGGCAATCCGTCATGTTGCCCTGATCATCCATCAGCGTCACTTTGTGGAGAACATCTTTGATTTCAAGGCCATAGGCGCCTGCATTCATCATGACCGCCCCCCCGACGCTTCCCGGAATACCGGCGCAGAATGCCATCCCCGCAAGGGCCTGCTCTGCCGTCAGCCGGACCAGTTCAGAAAGAGAAACCCCCGCCTGAGCGTCCACCATGACATAATTTTTATCCCCTTCGCCCCAGGTGACGCGGCGGAAGTCCTTCATCGCAATGATGGCGCCCCGGTAGCCCCCGTCCCGAACGAGCAGGTTGGTCCAGTTGCCTGCAACCAGGAAAGGATAGCCGCCCTCTTTGAAAAGACGGACCAATATCTCAAGTTCATACACACTTTGCGGAAAGAGCAGTGCATCGGCCTTGCCGCCGACACGGAGGGAGGTATAGCGATCCAGGGGCTCATCAAAAAGAACCGGTCCCGCCGCCATCGCTCTCAATTTTTGCTGAAACGCCTGATTCATTATCGTCCAGGCTCCTCCTGTCCGTCCCCTGCCATACGCTGCAGAAATTCCTCTCCCACCTTCCAGACGCTACCGGCCCCCTGGGTAATGATCACATCGGAGGGCTTGGCGATAGCCAGCAGATGATCCGCGATCCCATTGAACGATGCAAGATAGCGGACATCCGGATGCCCGCTCTGCCGGATCCCCTCAGTCAGGCTGGCCGCATTCACACCCTCAATCGCCTTCTCACTGGCTGGATAGATATCGGTAATAATCAGGTGATCCGCGCTCGGAAAGGCCGTCAGGAATTCCGGAAAAAGTTTTTGCGTCCGTGTATAGCGATGCGGCTGGAATACCACAATGATTCTTCCCTTCCAGACCTGTCTGGCCGCTGCCAGGGTTTCACGAATTTCCGTCGGATGATGCCCGTAATCATCGACCACCGTTACCCCTTTGACCTTTCCCTTGACCTCCAGCCGTCGGCCCACACCCACATATTTCAGCAGTCCTTCCCGGATGGCGTCAAAGGGCATGTCCAGTTCCCGAGCAGCAGCAATGGTTGCCAGGGCATTGGCCACATTGAACCGCCCCGGGACATTCAAGGTCACCTCGCCCAGCCGCTCTCCCCTGGCGTAAACCGAGAAGACAGAGGTCGGACCCTCCAGGACAACGTCTTTGGCCTGATAATCTGCCGGCGACGTCAGGCCATAGGTGATGGTCCTTCGCTTGATGCCCGGCAGAATCGCCTGTACATGCGGGTCATCAAGGCAGAGAATGGTGGCCCCGTAAAAAGGAACAATATTCGCGAATTTCAAAAAAGCCGCTTTGATATCTTCAATATCCCGGTAGTAATCGAGATGCTCCCTGTCAATATTGGTGATCAGTGCCAGACAGGGACTTAACTTTAGAAAAGAACCGTCGCTTTCATCCGCCTCGGCCACAATGACCTCTCCATCACCGATTTTGGCATTACTCCCGATGCTGGCCAGCTTCCCGCCGATGACCATGGTGGGATCGAACCCGCCATGGGCCAGAACCGTAGACACCATGGACGTTGTGGTTGTTTTTCCATGGCTGCCGGAAACGGCAACGGAAAATTTCATCTTCAGCAGTTCGGCCAGCATTTCCGCACGGGGGATGACGGGAATGTTTCTCTCATGGGCTTCCAGCACCTCGGGGTTGTCCGTCCTCACCGCCGTGGACGTCACCACCACATCGGCGTCACCCACATGGGACGCCTGGTGCCCCTGAAAAATCCCCGCGCCGAGGGAGGCAAGACGCTGCGTGATGTCGGAAGGGTTGAGATCGGACCCGGTGATGACATAGCCCAGGTTGAGCAGGACTTCGGCTATGCCGCTCATCCCGATGCCGCCGATCCCGACGAAATGGATTTTTCTGATTTTCCGTTGCATCGTGTCGATTCGTTTTGTTTTATCCATGCGCTTCACCCATTTTCGTTCCCTGCTGGACCAGGGCGAGGCAGGCATCGATAATGTCTGCCGCGGCCCGAACATTCCCCAGACCGGCGGACCGGGATTCCATTTCCCGGATACACGCCGGGCTTTCGTAATACCGCTTGATGGCTGCGGCCAACCGAGCGCCGGTCAGCTCTTTTTCAGGAATCATTTCTGCTGCGCCTGCCTGCACCAGCACCTCTGCATTCTTGGTCTGATGATCCTCCACGGCGAAGGGAAAGGGTATCAGAATGGCCGCTTTCCCGGCGGCCGTGATTTCGGCAATGGAGGTGGCGCCTGCGCGGCAGATCAACAGATCGGCCCTTTGATAGGCTGCCGCCATATCCATGATGAAAGGCAGCACCTCCGCGGTCACACCCTTTGCCTCATAGGCTTTGGCCACTGCGTCCCGGTCTTTGCTTCCTGTCTGATGGATGATTTGTAAATGGTCCCTCAGCGGTTCCATGTCATCCAGGGCCTCCAACACAGCCCGGTTGATGGCATGGGCCCCCTGGCTTCCCCCGAAGACGAGTATTGTAAACGGACGATTCTGCCTCTCCGGACGTTTCATTTCCGCAAAAAACCGCTGCCGGATCGGATTTCCCGACACCACGACTTTATCAGCCCGAAAGTACTGTTCGGTCTGTGCGAAGCTGACAAAGATCCTGTTGACCATCCTTCCCAGGATCCGGTTGGTCAAACCCGGCAAAGCGTTCTGTTCGGCAATGGCCGTCGGGATGCCCAGCAGACGGGCAGTCAGGACCACGGGACCCGAGGCGTAGCCGCCGACCCCGATAACCAGGGCCGGGGAAAACCGGCGGATAATCCGGAAGGATTGAATCAAGCTCCGCGGGATGCGCAACAGGGCGGCCATGGATTTCCTCCATTTTTTTCCCTTGATGCCCTCAATGTCTATGGTTTGCAACAAAAAACCCAAATCCCCCAGAACTTTCTTTTCAATGCCTCTATTCGTCCCTACAAAAAGAATTTGGTCATTCCGGTTACGCTGCAAAAATTCCTCCGCAATGGCAATCCCGGGAAAAAGATGGCCCCCCGTTCCTCCGCCTGCGATGATCACCTTCACAACCTTTTACCGACCTTCCTTTTCTTTAGGATCTGTCACAGACCCTAGGCACGCTCATGGGATGAGATATTCAACAGGATCCCCACAGCCACCAGGCTCATGATCAGCGATGTCCCCCCATAACTGAGAAATGGCAGGGTCAATCCTTTCAGGGGGATCAGCCCCATCACTCCGGCAATATTGATGAAGGCCCCCATGGCCAGCACCATGGTGAGGCCGGCAGCCAGCAGGGTTCCGAAGAGATCCGGTGCCCGGAAGGCGACCATGAACCCCCGTACAATAAGAACCGCAAACAGGAAGATGACCAGCACCACCCCGACAAAGCCGCTCTCTTCGGCGATGACTGACAGGATGAAATCCGTGTGGGGTTCGGGCAGATAAAAGAGCTTCTGCATGCCGTCACCGATCCCCACGCCAAAGGTGCCGCCGGACCCGAAGGACAACAGCGATTGAATGATCTGAAAGCCCTTGTTGCCGGGGTCATTCCATGGATTCAGAAAAACCTTGAGCCGGTCAATCCGGTAGCTCTTGAACATAACCATCCAGATCGCTGCCGGAATAAGCAGGGCCGTCAATCCGGCCAAATGCCTCATTCTGCATCCGGCCAGGAAAAGCATCAGCATCAGGATCATGGCGATAATAACGGCCGTACCGAAGTCCGGTTCCAGGGCAACCAGGCCGATGATAATAAAGGTAACCACCAGCGGCACCAGGATGCCCCGGGAGAAGCTCTTCAAATAATTAACTTTCCGGGCGAGAAAATGGGCCAGGAAAAGGATGATGCAGATCTTGACCATTTCCGTCACCTGGAAGGAAAATAAGCCAAGGTTCAGCCAGCGCCGGGCGCCGCCTGCCCGAATCCCCACATAGGGAATAAAAATCAGCAGCAGCAGGATCACGGAAAGGACGATGCCGGGATAGGCACACTTTTTCAAACGGTGATAATCCAGCTTTGTGAGCAGCACCATAGCGCCCATTCCGATAAAGACAAAAAAGATCTGCTTCTTGAGAAAATACTGCGCATCCTTAAACTTTTCCATGGCCAAGATGGAACTGGAACTATAAATCATGGCCGTGCCGACGGTGACCAGGATCAGCGTGATCACCAGGATAATGATGTCCGGTCTTTCTACCTCGGCAGCGGTATTTTCCATCAGGAAAGGCTTCCAACCCATTTTTTGAAGATATCTCCCCGTTCTTTATAATCTTTAAATTCATCGAAGCTGGCACAACCCGGCGCCAGCAGCACCACGTCCCCGGCCACGGCGGAGCACCACGCCAGCGGCATGGCCTCCCGCAAGGTAGCCGCCTGTTTGGTTTTCACCACGCCGCCGAGCAGCGCTTTGATTCTCTCCTTTGCTTCACCGAATAAAATCAGGGTTTTGACCCTCTTTTCAATCATGGCGGATAGAACCTCAAAATCACCCTCTTTGTCCCGTCCTCCCATCAGGAGCACAACAGGCCGGGAAAAGGTCTCCAGGGCGCGCAGGACTGCCCCCACATTGGTCGCCTTGGAATCGTCATAGAAGGCAACCCCACCCTTTTCACCCGCATATTCGATCCGATGCACGATGCCCCGGAAATCACCCACTGCCTGAATGATCGTTTCACGCCGGCATCCCGCCCATCTGGCCGCCAGCACCGCAGCCATGACATTTTCGATATTGTGGGCACCGGGAATCTTCACCATGTCCAGGGGGTACATCTCGGTCTCGCCCGCAGGTGAGCGGTAGACGATTTGCGCACCATCCAGAAAGATTCCACGGGAGAGCCGCCGGGAAGAGCTGAAGCAGGCGATCTTTGCAGCCAGTCCCTGTGATAACACCTCCGTATATTCTTCATCCGCATTGAGGACGGCCAGGTCCTGTCCCGTCTGGTTTTTAAAAATCCGCTCCTTTGCACGGCGATAGTCGGCAAATGTCCCGTGATAGTCCACGTGGTCACAGGTGATATTCAAGAGGATGGCAACATCCGGCCGGAAATCACAGGTCCACTGCAACTGGAAACTGCTGACTTCAACGACCACGTAGTCGTCCCGCTGAGGCCCGTCGACATAACCGATCAGCGGCGTGCCGATGTTCCCGCCTACAAATACGCTTTTCCCTGATGTTGCCAGGATTTCCCCGATCAGGGTCGTCGTGGTCGTTTTACCATTGGTTCCGGTAATGGCAATCATCGGCGGTTTTAAAAACCGGCAGGCCAGTTCCAGTTCGCTCAAAACCGGCTTGTTTCTGTGCATGGCCTCCGTCAGCATCCGGTTGGAGGGAGCGACGCCAGGGGAGGGGACAACCATGTCCACATCCGACAAAATATCCGGTGCAAAGGGACGGAACCGGAAGTTCACACCCTCCTGCTGCATCTGGTCCAGGGTCCCCTTCAACTGGTCGGGGGCCTTTTCATCTGTGACCATCACAATGGCGCCCTGCCGGGAAAGAAACCTTGCCGTTGCCGTTCCGGTTTTCCCCAGCCCGATCACCAAAATGTGCTGTCCAGACAGATCCATCATCCCCCGACTACCTCAATTTCAGTGTGCTGATGGCTACAAGGGCCAATAAAATCGAGACGATCCAGAAGCGAACAATGATCTTCGGTTCCGGCCATCCCTTGAGTTCAAAATGATGATGAATCGGCGCCATACGGAAAATCCGCTTTCCATGAGAGATTTTAAACCAACCCACCTGAAAAATAACCGAAAAGGTTTCGATGACGAAGATGCCGCCCACAATGGCCAGGAGGATCTCCTGCTTGGTCATTACGGCCAGGGTGCCCAGAGCAGCCCCGAGAGGAAGAGATCCTACATCGCCCATGAAAATCTGTGCGGGATAGGTGTTATACCAGAGAAACCCGATCCCGGCGCCGATCATGGCGCCGCAGAAAATGGCCAGTTCCCCCGTTCCGGCAACATAGGGAATCTGCAGATAGCCGGATATCTTAATATTTCCGGCAAAATAGGCAAACAACAGATAGGTCATGAAGCAGGTGATGGCCGGGCCGATGGCCAAGCCGTCAAGCCCATCGGTCAGATTCACGGCATTGGCGGCTCCGACGATGATAAAGGTTGAAAGCAGCACATAACCCCAGCCCAGGTTAGGCAGGACGGTCTTAAAAAAGGGGATGGTGATATTGGCGCCGAAACCGGCCTTGTTATACAGGATGACACTGACAAAAAGGGCAATGATGATTTCCAGGGTCAGCCTGACTTTTCCCGAAACCCCTTTGCTGTTTTTGTGGGCCAGCTTCCGATAATCGTCCATAAACCCGATCAGGCCGAAGCCAATGGTGACCATCATGATCATCCAGACATAATTAATCGTCAGGTTGGACCAGAGAAACGTGGAAATGACCGTGGCAAAGATGATTAAAAGCCCCCCCATGGTCGGGGTTCCCTCTTTGGACATATGGGAATCAGGCCCATCCTCCCGGATCGGCTGACCGATTTTCAGGGACTGGAGTTTCCGGATCATCCACGGCCCCAGAACAAAGCAGATCACCAGAGCCGTAATGGCCGCATAGATCGCCCGGAAGGTAATATACCGAAAGACATTAAAAGAAGAGAAGGTTGTATGTAACGGATATAAGAGATGATAAATCATACTGCTGCCCGCTCCTGCAACCCAAACGATTCGGTCATCATCTGGACAATGCGCTCCATTTTCATTTTTCTGGATCCTTTGACGAGGACCCAGTCTCCCGGTTTCAGCAGTGACTGAAGATGATCCTGGACTTGTTCAGGCGTTTCACAAAAGAGGATCCGGGCCGCTGCCATTCCTTTTTCCCTGGCGCCGGCCGCTGTGTCACACCCATAATCTCCCATGAGGAACAGGGATTTGACCCCGGTTTCGGCAATCGCACGCCCCATTTTCCGATGCCACTGGCCGGCTTTATTCCCCAGCTCCATCATATCCCCCAGAATGACTGCACTGTCGCCGCTGCCGCGCAATGCCTTCAGGGTTTTCAGGGCTTCACGCACGGAAAGGGGATTGGCGTTATAGGTGTCGTTAATGACATGGGCGCCGTTTTGCAAAGCCTTGATTTCAAAACGTCCGGAAACGGCGCGAATAGATTCCAGACCTTGACAGATGCTGTCCAGATCGGCCCCGAAAGCCAGGGCCGCCGCTGCCGCCCCCAGGGCATTGTAAAGATTATGCTCGCCGTTCACCTGCATTTGGATCTGCCGGGTCTCCTGCCCGCTTCTCAGCCGAAATGCGATTCCCAGGGCACTCGTTTTCCGGATATCATGGGCCGATACATCCGCCCCATGCTTCCATCCGAAAGTGATCTGCTTCCCCTGCCACCGGCGGCCCAGAAGGTCAAGGGCCTTGTCATCGACGTTGATCACGGCAATCCCGGTCTGAACCATGTTCTGAAAGAGCGCCCCTTTTTCCTCCCGAATGTTGGCCAGGGACTTCAATTTTTCCAGATGGGCCGCGCCAATGTTGGTAATCAGCCCGATGTCGGGTGCGGCGATGCGGGTCAAACACGCGATTTCACCAGGCATGTTGGTGCCCATCTCCACAACGGCGACATCATGCTGACCGGTAAGTCCCAAAAGGGTCAAGGGCAAGCCAATCCGATTATTTAAATTTCCTTCTGTTTTCAGCACGTTGTTTTTAGTATCCAGGATCCCGGCCACCATTTCCTTGGTTGTGGTCTTACCGGAGCTGCCCGTAATCGCAATCACCGGTACATCCAGCTTTTTTCGCCAGAAGCGGGCGATCCCACCCAGGGCTTTCAGGGTATCTTCCACCAGGATGACAGATCCCTTTTCCGGCACACCGGACAGGCCCCTCCCGGGATCATTCTGAATGACAAAGCCCGCCGCTCCCGCCGCTCCCGCCGCGGCCAGGAAGTGATGGCCGTCAAAATTCTCACCCTTCAGACAGATGAAAAGGGCCCCCTCCTGCATCTTTCTGGAGTCGATGGATACGCCGTGAAAGATCTTTTCGGATCCTCCCCGAATCAGGCTGCCCCCGGTGGCGCTCAATACCTCGCTGATGGTCATGACGGCCGATGTATTTTTTCTCAAGGGCGCCTCTGTTGTCATCTTTTTGCCAAGGCCGCTCTGGCATGGCACCGGTCATCGAAAGAAACCCGCTGGCTGCCCAGAACCTGATAATCCTCATGCCCTTTTCCGGCGATCACCACGAGATCGGATGGACCGGCATAGGCGATGGCCGCCTCGATTGCCGCACCCCGGTCCGGAATAACGGCATAACACCGGTTGCAATCCCCTGCTGCCAGCGCCGCTGGGAGGATCTTCCTCATGACCCCGCCGGTGAGCCCCGCTTCAATCTGACGGATGATTTCCAAAGGGTCCTCCGTGCGCGGATTATCCGAGGTGATGATCACCAGATCACTAAGTTCGGCGGCGGCTTGGGCCATCAGGGGCCTTTTCCCGCGATCCCGGTCCCCCCCGCAGCCGAAAAGGGTGATTAAACGACCCTGTTTAAAAGCCTTTAAATTCTGCAGGACGCGCCGGAGGGCATCATCCGTATGGGCATAGTCCACAAAGACAGCCGGCTGATTCGGACCGCTGACCTTTTCCATCCGCCCCGGCACCTGACCGAAATGTTTGATTCCCGCCTGAATCATTTCCGGGCCAATACCCAGCGCCAGGGCTGCCGCCGCGGCTGCCAGAATATTATAGAGATTGAATCTCCCGATCAGGGGCGAGGCGATTTCAAACTGCCCCCCTGCCGAGATGAAGTCCGCCTGGGTTCCCTGAAGGCTCAGGTGAATGTCCCGAGCCAAAAGGTCGCAGGGGTTATCGATGCCGAAGCTCAGATGCGGCAGGCGGACGCCCTGTAATAACTGCTGGCCCCACGGATCATCCCCGTTGACCACCATCCGGCAGGAAGTGTTTTTCTGACTCGCAGGAAGCACCTCGCTGAAGAATCGTTTTTTCGCTGCAAAGTAATTTTCCATGGTCTTATGGTAGTCCAGATGGTCCTGGGAGAAATTTGTAAAGACACCCAGATCAAAATCACAGTCGTCCACGCGGCGCAAGTCCAGGGAGTGAGAGGAAACCTCCGCAACGACATGGCTGACGCCGTCGTCCACCATGTCCCGAAGAATGCTCTGCATCTCAAGAGATTCCGGGGTGGTATGGGGCGCCGCCATAATCTTTTGTTTGAACCGATAGTTCACCGTCCCCAAGACGCCGACACTGAAGCCTGCCGCCGTCAGGATGGATTCAAGCAGATAGGTCACTGTTGTTTTGCCGTTGGTCCCGATGACCCCTACCAGGCGAATCTGGGATGACGGATGCCGATAGAAATTCCGTCCCAGCATTCCAAGAACGCGGCGGCTGTCAGCGACCTGAATCCAACGCGCATCCGATGTTGCAGGCGGTGATTGCTCATGGACAATCACACGGGCGCCATTTCGGATTGCCTCGGGAATGTAGGCGTGTCCGTCTGTCAGCAACCCGGGAACCGCCACAAAAAGACTGCCTTGCTGACATTTCCTTGAATCATAACA
>JAPLJM010000003.1 GCA_026388595.1 Deltaproteobacteria bacterium | reverse complement strand
CGTCGTAGATGTCCCTGCGGTGGTGGAATATGCGAAAACCCTGCCCAATGTGGTGTATACCACGGACAACCTTTTCACCTGCTCCCAGGATACGGCGGTCAAAATGGGCGAGGTGATCAAGGAATACAACCTGACCCGCGTGGTCGTGGCCTCCTGCTCGCCCCGCACCCATGAGGGACTCTTCCAGGAGAACTGCGAGAAGGCCGGTCTCAACCGGTATCTCTTTGAGATGGCCAACATCCGTGACCAGAACTCCTGGGTCCATATGCACGAACCCGCAGCGGCGACGGAAAAAGCCAAGGACCTCGTCCGGATGGCCATTGCCAAGGCCCAGTACCTGAAGCCTCTGAAACCGGGGCAGCTCAGCGTCAATCATGCCGTCCTGATCATCGGCGGCGGGCTGGCCGGCATCACGGCGGCGCTGTCCCTGGCCGACCAGGGATTTGAATCGCACATCGTGGAAAAACAGTTTGAACTGGGCGGCAATTACCGTCACCTCTATTACACGCTTGAAGGTCTCGATACAAAGAAGCACCTGGCCGCTCTCCTGCAGAGGGTGAAAGACAGCAAGCTGATTCATGTCTATACGGGCGCCGACATCAAAAAGATTGAAGGCTTCATCGGCAACTACAAGACCACGATCGAACAGAAGAAGGAAGGGGAAACCCAGTTCGAGCACGGCGTCGTTCTCGTGGCGACGGGCGCCTATGAACTGGAGAACAAGGAATACCTCCAGGGACTCTCCGCCCAGGTCGTTCCCCAGCGCGAGCTGGAGAAGCTGATTGCGGAAAAAGACGCCAGGGTGACTGCGGCCAAAAGCGTTGTCATGATCCAGTGCGTCGGCTCCCGGAACGAGGAAAGGCCCTACTGCAGCCGTTACTGCTGCTCCGAGGCGATCAAAAACGCTCTGAAGCTCAAAGAGGCCGATCCTGACAAGGACATCACGATCATCTACCGGGATATCCGGACCTTCGGCCTCAAAGAAGACTACTACAAGCGGGCAAGGGAGCTGAACGTCAAGTTCGTCCGGTACGATGAAGACCGGAAACCGGAAGTCCGCCAGGACGGAACACAGATTGCCGTCAGTATTTTTGATCCGATTTTAAACGAAAAGGTGGAACTCAAGACAGACCTCCTGGCCCTGAGCGTGGGGACCGTTCCCAATCCGGGCAACGAAGACATCGGTAAAATGCTGAAGGTGCCCACCAACCAGGATGGCTTCTTCCTGGAGGCCCATGTGAAGCTGCGGCCTGTTGATTTTCAGACGGACGGCGTCTTCATGTGCGGCATGTCCCACGCCCCGAAGCTGAGCGAAGAGGCGGTTACCCAGGCCTATGCGGCCGTGTCGCGGGCCTGCACGATCCTCACGAAAGACTTTATCGAAGCAGAGGGGAAAACCGCCTATGTGAACAAGGAACGGTGCATGGCCTGCGGGCTTTGCGAGATCAACTGTCCCTTCAGCGCCATTTCGGTGGACGCCAAGGAAGGCTGCGCCGTCGTCAATTCGGTTCTCTGCAAGGGCTGCGGTATCTGTACGGCCTCCTGCCGGATGAATGCCGCCGATCTCAACGGCTTCAACAACGAGGAAGTGCTGGCACAGATATATAATTTAAACTAAGGTGAACGGCTGATAAAGCCGCATTGCCGCTGGAAGGAGAATATATGGCTGAAAATCAAGCAAAAGAGGGCTGGGAACCGAAAATCGCTGCCATTGTATGCAACTGGTGTACTTATGCAGGGGCGGATCTGGCGGGGATCAGCAGGATTCAGTATCCGCCGAACGTCCGGATTATCCGCGTTCCCTGTACGGGCAGGATCAACCCCTTCTATGTCATGAAGGCCCTTCAGGAAGGCGCCGACGGCGTTCTGGTTTCCGGGTGACATCCGGGTGAATGCCACTATTTGTCAGGAAATTTAGTGGCGCGCCGCAAGTTTGCGACGTTAAAAAGCTTCCTGAATTACATTGGTGTGGAAGGCAACAGAACCATCTTTACCTGGGTTTCCGCTTCCGAAGGTGACCGGTTTGCCCAGGTCATCAAAGGGGTCACTCAGGCCGTGAGAGAGCTGGGTCCGGCCAGCAAACTGGTAAAGAAGATATAAGATAAATAACAAACGAGGAATCGGGAACTGTGGAAAATATTGAAAAGAAGCTGCGGGAAGAAGCCAGAAAACTGCTGATCGAAAAGAAGGTGGATGCCCTCATCGGGTACGAAAACGGGACCTTGCCTCTGACAGCCACGCCCTGTTTTATCACCGACCCCGACGAAGCGAATAGACTGGTCTGGAACAGGTTCTGCACGCAGAACCTCGCAAAATTCGTCCATGACCTGGTCATGCAGCACAAAGAGTCGCAGAAGCGGGTCAAGCCGGAAGACCGGATCAAAAAGGCCTTTGGCATCGTGGCGCGAGGCTGCACCTCACGCTCGCTGGTCATTCAGATCCAGGAACTGCAATATGATCGAAGCGAAGTGGTCATTGTCGGCGTTCCCTGCACCGGGTATGTTGACAAGAAGAAACTCGCCATTGCGCTGAACCAGGAAGAAGTCCTGGATGGGTCTGTGGCGAATGATCAGCTCAGCGTCAAGACGGCGGCGGGTGAACAAAAGATTGCCCTCAAGGACGTCCTGGCGGATAACTGCCGGACCTGCCATTTCAACAATCCCATCCTCTGCGATGTGATGGTGGGCGATCCGGCCCCGGCCATGGATGTCGCCGCGGAATATGCGGAAGTGGATGAGTTTGAAAACCTGTC
>JAPLJM010000269.1 GCA_026388595.1 Deltaproteobacteria bacterium | reverse complement strand
GGCGGCTGGTTCATCGCAGGAGCCGGCGTTGTACTGCTGGTGGTGCAAAACTGGCAGATGGATATTCAGATGGTCTCTGCCTATATCCTGCCGGTCCTGCTGATCCTGATCGGCGCCAATATCATCCGGAAGTATTTCAGGAAGAAAGAATGATCCGGGGCGAACAAACCTTAATTCTTTGCGACTTTGACGGAACAGCCAGCCCCATGGATGTGGGAAATAAACTCCTGGAACGATTCGCCGGTGACGGATGGGAGGCAATCGACCGTGACTACTGCGCCGGTAAAATCGGATCTCGGGCGGCTTACACAAAAATCGCGCCCCTGTTCAGGGGGACCAGGACGAAGATGATTGAATATGTCCTGGCCAGGGCAGCCCTCGATACGGATTTTGCGGATTTTTACCGCCTTTGCAGGCAAAACGGGATTGACGTAATAATCGTTTCTGACGGACTGGACTTCTATATTGAAGCCCTCCTGACCAAGCACGGCCTGGCGCAGATGGAATACCATGCAAACAGCGTCGTCTTTGAGGGGGATGAGAGGATATCCTTCGCGTTTCCCGGCGCCAGTGACGAATGCGGCCGCTGCGGCAACTGTAAGCGGGCCATCCTGCAACGATGCCGGCCGGCCTACAACCGGATCATCTATATCGGCGACAGTTATTCCGATATCTGTCCGGCGAAAGACGCCGATCTGGTCTTTGCGAAGACCATCCTTTACGAAAAGTATTCAACCAACGGAAATCATTGTGTCTACTTTGAAACATTCAGCGATATTATAAAATCCCTTTTTTGAGTCTCGATGAAACCTTGATCAAGCCGATGCTTCATTCGGCCTTTCGGACTGCATCATGTTGAAGCCTTCACAGCATCAGCGCCAGACGGTCGGCCAGGGCCAGTCCCCTGCGCGTCGGTTTCAAATAACCATCCTGGATGACAATCAATCCTTCTTGCAAGAGATCATTCAGAACTTGCTCTTTTTCGGTGATGTGGACATGGTCCTGTTGCTCCGAAAAGGGCTGAAAGGGGATGCCTTCACTCGTGCGCAGACCCAGGAAACAGGTTTCCAGCCTATGCTGGGCGGGGGTTAACACCTCCGAGTCTTCAACGGGCCGTCTGCCCTCCCGGAGGTCAATAAGGTATTGTTCTACCGAGCGATGGTTCCACCATCGCCGGTTCCCGGAAAAGGAATGGGCCGCGGGACCGACCCCGAGATAAGGGATATGGCGCCAGTATTTCTGATTATGTCGTGACTTGCAGCTTTCATCACGGGCAAAATTAGACACTTCATAATGTAGATAACCTGCCTTTTCCAGGATATCCGAGGTCATCATAAACAGGTCAACCTGTTCATCCTCGCCGGGGAGCGCAAACTCACCGTCATGATATCTCTGCCCCAGCGGCGTGTCGGCTTCCAGGCTCAACTGGTAACAGGAAAGGTGTTCAGGGTGAAAAGAAAGCGCCTGGGAGAGGGCGACTTTCCAGAATAAAGGGGACTGACCGGGAATGCCATAGATGAAATCGAGACCGATATTGTCGAAACCGGCTGTTCTGGCCAGCTCGATGGCGCGCATCGCCTGCTCCGGCGTGTGGCGGCGGTCCAGAAAACGGAGGATGTTTTCATCGAAAGACTGGACACCGATGTTGAGACGGTTGACCCCCATCTGCCGGAGGGATGTCAAAAAATGCAAATGGGCATCTGCCGGGTTTACCTCCACCGTTATTTCGGCGTCAGCGGCAATCGTGAAGGTGTTGTGAACCTGTCGTAGAATATCTGACAAAGCGGCAGGGGATAGGAGGGAAGGGGTTCCACCGCC
>JAPLJM010000370.1 GCA_026388595.1 Deltaproteobacteria bacterium | reverse complement strand
GTTCCTGAACATCTGGAAAAGAAGATTGACGTCGGTAAAAGGGTCCTTGTGCCCTTTGGCAGGAAAAGAATCACCGGTTATCTGCTGGACGCCATGTGCATCGCAGAGGTTGAGCAACCCAAGGAGCTTGTGGATGTCCTGGATAGGGACCCCCTGTTCAATGAAGATGATTTAAAGTTTTTCCAGTGGGTGGCTGATTATTATCTTTATCCTTTGGGAAAGATGCTGACCGAAATCCTGCCCGGAGGGATCAACGTTCAAAGCCAGCAATGGGTGAAGCCGGCAACGGGGAGCGGTGCCGGGACGGTTGGCGATTTGTCCAAGGGCCAGCAGCAGATGCTGGATCTCGTGCAGCGTTTTCCGGCAGGTCTGTCCGGGGAGCGCCTGAAAAAGGAACTGGATCAAAGGCATGTCAACAGGGATATCGGTATTCTGGAAGCGAGGGGCCTGGTGACCGTGACGGACAGGATCCGGAAACCTGCAGTGGCCCCGAAGATAGAAAGAATTATTACGCTGAAGCCGGAGCATTTGCTCAACATCCGGTTGACGGAGCGCCAGCAGCGTGTTGTTGATTTTCTCGCGCAGACCGGTCCCGTGTCTGCCGCGGTCATCGGTAAGACCTTTGATAACGCCGCTTCTGTCCTCGCCAGCCTTGAAAAAAAGGGGCTTTTGTCCCTGCGCGCACAGGATGCTTATCGCCGCCCCGGTGAGGAAGCCCCTGTCGGCATTCAAAACCGCGTGATCATTCTCAATCAGGACCAGCAGGCGGCTTTGCGTGAAGTAATGAATGGCGTTTCCGGTGGACGGTACGCACCTTTCCTTCTCCATGGCGTCACGGGCAGCGGCAAGACGGAGGTTTATCTCCAGGCCATTGCGGCAGTCCTGAAGGACGGCGGCGGGGTGATTTGCCTGGCGCCTGAAATCGCACTCACACCGCAGCTTTTTACCCGCTTCCGGGAAAGATTTCCGGACCGGGAAATCGCCCTTCTGCACAGCGGCATATCGGAAAGCGCCCGTTATGATCAGTGGCGGCGGATACAGAAAGGCGAAATCCGGATTGTCATCGGCGCCCGTTCCGCTCTCTTTGCCCCGGTACGAAACCTCAAGCTGATCGTCGTGGATGAGGAGCACGACGGTTCCTACAAGCAGGATGACCGGATGCGCTACAATGCGCGCGATCTGGCGATCGTCAAGGCAAAACAGCAGGCCGCAGTGGTCATCCTCGGGACAGCCACGCCATCAATGCAGAGCTATTTCAACAGCAAGGAGAAAAGATACCGCTATCTGCGACTTCCACAGCGGGTCGAAAACAGACCCCTGCCGGCGGTGGAAATCGTGGATATGAAAGCTCAAAAGGATGAAAAAGGCAGATTGCCGATCCTGTCCCGTTCCCTCAGGGTTGCCCTCGAAGAGGCGCTGGCTGCGCAAAAACAGTCCCTGCTCTTCCTGAACCGGCGCGGCTTCAATACCTTCCTGTTTTGTCCGGACTGCGGCCATGTCTTTCACTGCCTGAATTGTTCCGTATCCATGAACCATCACGCCGCTGAAGGCAAGCTGAAGTGCCATTACTGTGATCTGGCCGTCGATATCCCGCAGCGATGCCCGGCCTGTCAGGGGGGGCGCATCCACAGCTATGGCGTCGGCACGGAAAGACTGGAGGCCGAGGTAAAAAAAGCCTTTCCCCAGGCCCGCGTGGCGCGGATGGACAGCGACACCATG
>JAPLJM010000117.1 GCA_026388595.1 Deltaproteobacteria bacterium | reverse complement strand
TCCTGATCAATGCCCTGCTGAATATTGCGGCCGAGTGCGACTGCTTGCCGGGACATCATGCGGTAATTGCCCCGGACGCCGGCTTTATCGGTGGTTATCATCCTGTGACGGTTGATAAGGAGTCCATGAAACAGGCAGGGGTGGAACGCTTCAACAAGGCCCACCCCCATGTGGACTGGAAACGACAATTCACCTACAGCCACGAAATCGGATTTGTCTAGATGTTATCGTGCTGCATTATCGGAGAAATAAACACGATACACCTGTATGAACAATAAGCTTAACAAAACAGGATTTTTCACCGAACGACTTTCTTGCCGCCGCTTTGCTTTACCGGTTCCGTCTCGTTCTTGGAGACACCGGATTGGGAGCCGACTTTGATAATTCTCCCGGTCTGAATGGAATCTCCTTTGATCTTGTTCAGCTTCCTGATTTCCGCCGGCGTTGTTTTGAACCGCTGTGCCAACGACGACAGCGTGTCTCCCTTCTTCACTTTATAGCGGCTGATCTGTTCGTTCTGACTCTTGTCGCGCTCGGACGGCTGTCCCGATGTGTCTTTCGTATAGCGGACCCCGCGGAGCGGCACCTTTAACCGCTGTCCGACGTAGACCCCTTTTTTAGCGGACAGGCCATTGTATGCCATCAAAGAATTCACCGATATGCCGTAGCGACGCGCAACGGAAGCCATGGTTTCTCCACGCCTGACTTTATGCCGTTTAAAACCAGAGCCGGATTTGCCTGTCATCCGGATCTGTTTCGGTTTTTCTCCTCGCTGAATATCGTCAGCGACCTTCACAAATTTCTCCGCCATCTCCAGGGGAACTTTAAACGGATAGTCCCGGTCGGGCGTCATGCGATGTCGAAGTTCCGGATTGAGGGTATTGAGGACATCCTCGGGAATTTCGAGTGCCGTGGCAATATCCTGCAGCCGCATGTTTTTTTGTGATTTGACTTCTTCGTAGGGGATTTGTTTTTCCAGCGGCTGACCGAGATCCATGCCGAATTTTGCCGGCTCCTTGACGATCTGTAATGTGGCCAGAAAACGAGGCACATAGCGTGCCGTCTCATAGGGCAGCAGGTGATAAAGATCCCAGAAACGGTCCAGATAATTCAGATGCTGACCGGAAATGACCCGGAGCACCCTCCCCTCCCCGCAGTTATATGCTGCCAGAACCGTCAGCCAGTCGCCGAACATGTTATGCAGATCCTTCAGATAGCCGATGGCTGCCCGGGTTGACTTTTCCGGATCCATCCGTTCATCGATCCATTCGTCCCGGTTCAGACCATATTTATATCCCGTCGAGGGAATGAATTGCCAGGGGCCGAGTGCCCGTGCCCGTGACAGAGCAGAAATTTTGAAACCGCTTTCCACAAGCGGGAGCCAGGATAACTCTTCGGGAAGCCCTGCTTTTTTCAGTTCCCTGACGATCATCGGACGGTAGAGGCCGGAGCGTCGATAGGATGAAATAAAAAAATCTCTTTCGAAACTCTGAAAACTACGGATCTCTTTTTCCACATCCGCGTTCATGGTCATGGGAATCTCGCTCCGCTTACCGCTGGTCACTGTTTGGCGGGACGAATAGATAGCGAGAATACGTTTTGAGATCAGCAGGCGGAGGTCGTCCTTCTGTCTTGCTATGGCCGGGTCATCGTCTGTTTCGATAATGAGGGCATAGGCCTGATCCAGCAGATCCAAGGCGCTTTCCAGGTCTCCCTTCTTCCAGTATTCTTCGGACTCATCCAAGAGTGTCAGGGCATCCTCCATGATGTTCTGCTCTTCTTCCTGGATTTCCTTATCGGTATTTTTCTCAATGGCGGGCTTATCTGCCGACTCAATCTTTTTTCCAGTTTCAGCCGCCGCCGCTTTATTTTCTGATGTTTGCCGCTTTTCCGTGCTTGACACGACCCCCGTCAGAATACTGCCTGACGATGTCTGTGCATATACATGTCCTGTGGAAAAGACCTGGACGGGAATCTGACCGATCAACAGAAAAGAAAGGATCATGGTCGATCTCATGATGAATCTTGGCATGCGAGGGACTCCTTTTATAAATTTCTTCGATGCTTCCAGGGGGAACCGACATTTTGTTCTGCCTGCCGCATCGGATTAAAAAACAAACGGGACTTGTATATCACAGGCGCCACGCTTTCCCAAATCATATATTGAGACGCTTGAAAAATGGCTTCGCCGCCGCTCAAAAAACTTTTTCGCTTCAGGGATTCTCATAATACATTATGATGAAAGACGACCGTTTAACCTAAAAGCTGGAAAGGCGATTTGATTCGCTGCTTGCGAACCATTTTCCACCGTCTATGCGAAGCTTTTATGTTACGCCGACAGCAGATAGGCCTCAATAAAATCGTCGATATCGCCATCCAAAACACGCGTGGCGTTTCCAACTTCCAGATTAGTACGGTGATCCTTAATCATTTTATAGGGGTGAAGAACATAGGACCGGATCTGGCTGCCCCAGGCAATATCTTTTTTTGACTTGTTCACTTCATCGAGTTTGGCGTTTTGCTCCTTGAGTTTCATTTCATAGATACGCGACTTGAGATACTTCATCGCCATCGCCTTATTTTTGTGCTGGGAACGCTCATTCTGGCATTGCACGACGATGCCAGTGGGCAGATGGGTGAGCCGCACGGCAGAATCGGTCTTATTCACGTGCTGTCCGCCGGCTCCGGTGGAACGGTAGGTGTCGATGCGGAGATCATCCTCATCGATTTCCACAACGATCTCGTCATCAATCTCGGGATAGACAAAGACTGAGGCAAAGGAAGTATGCCGCCTGGCGCCGGCGTCAAAGGGAGATATCCGGACAAGCCGGTGGATACCGATTTCTGCTTTGGCATAGCCGTAGGCGTATTCACCTTCCATCGTCAGAGTGACGCTTTTCACACCTGCTTCGTCGCCGGGAAGAAAGTCGATGATGGTGGTTTTAAATCTCCTGCGTTCCGCCCAACGCAAATACATGCGCAACAGCATCTCAGCCCAGTCCTGCGCTTCAGTACCGCCCGCCCCGGCATGAATGGACAGGATGGCATTCATGGGGTCCTGCTCCGAGCCCAGCATTAGCTTAAGCTCTTCATCCCGCACGGCGGTTGCCAGTTTTTCCAGGTCCCGGCCCACTTCCATCAGGGCTTCTTCATCCTCCTCCACACTGGCCAGTTCATAAAGTTCATTCAGATCGTCGACGGTTCCTTTAAGCCCTTTCCAGTGGACGACGATATGATCCAGTCGCGTCTTCTTTTTTAGAACATCACGGGCCTTGTCCTGGTCGTTCCAAAAATCCTCCCGCAGACAAAGCGCTTCCAGCTCTTTTATATTGCTATCCTTGTCAGGGATGTCAAAGGCATTCTCCGAGCCTGTCGATTCTCTTTTTTACATCCGCAATGGCTTCCGGTAATCCTTCAATCATGGTTTACTTCTCCTTTTTTTTATTGATATGGCAAATATCAGGATCAATCCAAGGATGCAACCATAAACAAATACATCCCCATGGGTTGAATAGAAGGTATTCATGTTCATGAACCGGATTGTTCCCGGAAGCGTGGCTTTTTCAAACAGAGCCGTGCGCGCCAGAATCCGGCCTGTGGGGTCAATGATTGCACTGATGCCCGTATTGGCGGCCCGAACCAGATACAGCCGGTTTTCCACAGACCTGAATACCGTCATGGACAGATGCTGATAGGGCGCCGAGGTATTTCCGAACCAGGCGTCGTTGGTCATGTTCACCAGAAGCCCTGCGCCCCGCTGCCGATATGCCCGACCGGCTTCCGGCAGGATGCCTTCGTAGCAGATCATGACCCCCAGTTTCTGAGCCTTGGCAACCTGCATGATCAGCGGTTCATAGCCGGGCCCGCTCCGGAAATCGCCGATCCCCTCCACCAGTTTGCTGATAAAGGGAAAGAATCGACGCAAGGGGACGTATTCTCCATAGGGCACCAGGTGCACTTTGTCGTACCGACCGCTTATCCGGCCATCCGGAGAGAGAAGAAAGGCGCTGTTCAAAAAAGCCAATTGAGCGCCGTCCCTCTGGTAGCTGGGACTGCCGAAGAGCAGCCAGTTGCCGCTCAATCTTGGGAGGGAGACCACTTCGCGGTGCATCTCATCCTGATCCTGAAAAAAGAAGGGGGCCGCCGTTTCCGGCCAAAGGATCAGACCATTGCCTGCAGGAGCTGCCTGCAGGGTAAGGGTTTTGTAGATACGGATGGTTTCCTCCTGGAAAGCCGGTCGCCACTTGATGCTCTGGTCAATATTGCCCTGGATAAGGCTGACGGGCATTTGCGGGGACCGGTTGCAGGATTCCTCCACACCCATGATGCGGAAAATCCCATAACCCGCAAGGATAACCATGAGCAGGCAGCCTGCGGCAATTTCGACCTTGATGCGCTTGAACGACTGCTTCCCGTCGGTCCTGGACCGCCAGAAATGAAGGACGTCAAAAATGACGACATTGATGAAAACAATGGCAAAGGTCAGTCCGAAGACGCCGGTCACATCGGCCATCTGAATCAGGGGTCCATAGAGATACTGCGAATAACCGAGGTTTTCCCAGGGGAAGCCCGTCAGGAGGTGTGATTTGGCATATTCCAGGGATGTCCAGAGCAGCGGCGCTGAAAGCACCCGTGGGATACCCCGGCCATGAAAATAAATGATACCGGCGGCAAAGAGTGCAACATAGAGGGCCAGGTAGGCCGACAGCAAAAGCATGGCGGCAATTCCCACTGGAATCGGGAGATAGCCGTAATTAACAACAACATAGGTAATCCAGTAAATGATCCCGATAGTGGCGGAAAGACCAGTGGTGAAGCCCGTCAGAAAACCCTGCCAGGCACTTTTCGCCTGCAGGGCATACAGGAGGGGAACCAAAGCGATCCAGGCGAGCAGGCCCGCACCGAACTTGGGAAAGGAAAGAAAGAGCAGGACGCCGGACAATAAAGCCCAGAAGAATGTCCGACCATCGATGCCCCATCCCCGCGCCGCTACGCCCATGGTGCTGTGCCATTCTGATCGCCGGTCAACCGCTTCATTTTGACTTTTTTGATACTGCGTTCATCCGCAGATTCAATGATCATCTCGAATTGCTCAATTTTGATCATTTCACCGGTGACAGGGATTTTCCCGATGGCATGGAGGATCATTCCTCCCAGGGTCTCATACTTCCCTTCCGGAAATGTCACCCCGAAATGATCCTCAATCTTTTCGATATCCGTTCTGCCGTCCACGAGGATATAGCCATCGGGAAGCTCGGCAATATCTCCATCCTGCGTGTCATGCTCATCATGGATTTCACCGACGATTTCCTCGATCAGATCTTCCAGCGTCACCAGACCCGATGTCCCGCCGTACTCGTCGATCACAACGGCCAGGTGGTGCTTCCGTTGCTTCAGCTCGTGCAGAAGGAGATGGGTGTTCTTGGTTTCAGGGATATAATAGGGCTTCCTGAGGATGGAAAGAATGTCGCCTTTTGCAATCGGCTTCGACCAGAATTTGAGCAGGTCCTTCACATTCAGGATACCGACAATATTATCAATGCTGCCGCTGTAGACCGGTATCCGGGTGTGACCGTAGCGGGTAATGAGATCGATGATCTCCTCAACGGGGGCATCGCTGGGAATGGCGACCATTTCCGTCCGGGGAATCATAACCTCGCGGACGACGGTGTCGCGGAATTCCAGAATGCTCTGGATCATTTCACCGGATTGGGGGTCGATCAGGCCGTCCTCCGCGCCGGCGTCAATGATAGACTGAATTTCCTTTTCCAACTGGTCGGGATCTCTGGCTGAAAAAATCCCTTTGAGCCTCGAAGCAATGGTTTTCCTGATAATGGCTGACTCCTTTTACAACCCTCGCAAATATTCCGGACGCAATCGCCGGTTATCGCCGGATTGAATGACATGCTGAATCATGTGGATGGTTTTTTCCTTTTCTTCCGGCATCCTGGCTCGGATGGGCAGGTAATTCGAAGCGTGATTGGACGTAAAGAAGCAGTTCGTGAAATCAGAGTGGGCAACCATGATTTCCAATTCCCTCAGAAATCCAAAGGTATCGGGAAGCACAAACACGCCCTTGACATAATCTTCATAAAGCGGTGTCCCGGGAACGACCATCACCGTCAGGGCGCCGACATAATCGGGATCGATATCCGTCAGGATCTTTGCCGTATCGAAGGCGTGTTCGACGCTTTTTTCGATCCCGCCGATCCCCAGGAGCACCGTAACAGAAAGGGCAATCCCGGCATTCTTGATCCTTTGGCCCGCTTCGACAAGCTGCGCATTGCTTGCGCCCTTGCTGATTATCTTCAGCAGGCCTTCATTTCCGGTTTCCACACCCAGATAGACGATCAACAAACCCAGTTCCCGTAATTGCACCAGTTCTTCCGGGGTCTTCCGCAGGATGCTCTTGGCATTGGCATAGCATCCCACCCTTTTCACGCCCTTGATTTGCCGCTGGATAGAGAGCAGGATCTCCACAAGCCGCCTCTGTGGGAGAATCAGGACATCGCCGTCACAGAGAAACAGCTTCTCCACGGAGCGGTAGCGGCTCGCCTCCAGAATGTCTTCCTCAATCTCTGCAAAGGATTTAATGCGGAAATTTTCCCCCTTGTAGGTTGGGCAAAAGCTGCATTTATTGTGGGAACACCCCACCGTCACCTGCAAAAGCAGGCTTTTGGCCTCACTGGGGGGCCTGATGATCATTCCTTCGTACTTCACATCACACCGTAAGATACCGCCGCCGGTCCTTGGTTACTTTCTGTTGTTAGGATTTGTTCTTAGGGCTCAATCTATTACATTTTGATCAAAAAGGCAAGGGCGCCGGTTACATATTCGGCATGCAGGTGCGGAGACAAGGTATTTACAAGGGGGGCATTCGTCGAATGCCCCCCTTGTATTTAGATCAACATCAAGCCAAAAACTCAGGCGTATTGACGTTTCAGCGAGCGAACCCGATTGTAGGTATGACGCGATGGAAGCGCCACCGGGTCTTTATCCGAAGCTTCGCGATAATTGAATCCCTCCAACAGCCTTCTTTCAATCGGTGAACCGAGGATCTTTTCAATGTCCCGGATTGTGTCCTTATCCTCATGGGTTACCAGCGTAAAGGCGTCACCGAGGCGTTCTGCCCTGCCCGTCCGGCCAATCCGGTGAATGTAGCTGGTGGCCGAATCGGGAATGTCAAAATTGATGACATGGGAAATGGACGCAATATCCAATCCCCTGGCCGCGATATCCGTCGCGACCAGGACCTTGATCTTGCCGGCCCGGAACTGGTCCACGGCCAGCTTGCGCTGGCTCTGGGACTTATTGGCGTGCAAGGCCGAGGCCGCATAACCGGCCCGCTTTATTTTTTCGACAACACGGTCGGCCCGGTGCTTTGTCCGGGTGAAGACCAGGATGGAATTGACGGTCATCTCGTCGAGCAGTCGTTGCAACAGGCCCGGTTTCAAGTGCTGCGGGACCGGGTAAAGCGTATGTGCAACGGTGCTGGTGGGCGCATCGGTTCCCATGGAAAATCGCTGCGGAAAGCGCATTGACTTTGCCGCCAGCTGTTCCACGGCCGCATCGAATGTCGCTGAAAAGAGCAGCGTCTGCCGCCGGGGCGACGTTTGCTTCATGATCTGTTGGATGGACGGTAAAAATCCCATATCGAGCATGCGATCCGCTTCATCGATCACCAGAACCTCAACCCGGTCCAAACGGGCATTTCCCCTGTTCAGATGGTCCAGCAGGCGGCCCGGACAGGCGACGATCACCTCGACGCCCTGCTGCAATGCTTTTTCCTGCGGCTGCATGCCCACGCCGCCGTATACCGTGGCTGATCGGAGGGACGTAAATTTCCCCAGTTCGTTCACGACATCGTTGATTTGTTCGGCCAGTTCACGCGTCGGCGTAATGATCAGGGCGCGCGTCCTGCGACCGCCCGGCTCTTTGGCGTTGGCGGCCAGAAGGTTGTGCAGGATCGGCAGAACAAACGCAGCCGTCTTACCTGTGCCGGTCTGAGCGGTGCCAATGACGTCATGCCCCGCCAGGATTGACGGGATGGCAGCCGTCTGGATCGGCGTTGCTTTCTTGTAACCGGCCGCCTGAAGACCTCGCTCCACACGATCGTCTAACTTAAAACTTTCAAAACTCATTCTTTATCCTTTTTATTTACCAGCGGTTGAGAGATTTGAATCCATATCATACCGTTACGGCTGGTTAAGACACGACACTCCACACGCTTGTTGGGCGTCTGAAACACAGGTCACGAAGACGGCACTAAATTTGGATTCTTATTAGATTAGCGGGATTTTCCTGCCGAAGTTTCTCAAGAAGAAAGGTGGGAAGGCAAATGACAAACGCTATCACGGGATTTCACCTACACGATGGGTTGAAGAATAGCAAGATATATTTTCAGTTTATCATCGTGGTATGATTTTCCTGCTTTCGGAAAGCATCCGGTTTGTTGTCCTACCGCCAGGTCCAGATAGATCAGGCCTTTTCGTTTTTGCCTTAAAAAGCTTGTGAATTGGATCGGAGTCATGTAGAAAAAGAGACAAAAGATGTTAAGATTCTGAAAAGTACCATCCACCCCCCAGACAGAAAGGAGAACTCAAAATGCAGGCACTGTTTACCCTCACACCGGCGGAATCTAAAAGGTTGATCGGGAAGGGCGTGGCGGCGCTTCCCGAGATCAAGCATGCCATGAAGAACGGATACCTTCTTGTGGGCAGAGGATCGACCAATGCTTATATTCTCGAAGAGCTTCTGGGCGAGAAGGTCAAAAAGGAAGGTTACACGGCCGGTCAGGTCATCAATGGCATTCTCTGTGTCCTTGGTGCGGATGACCGGATCAAGCCTGTGACATTCCACAAGGGCAAGGCACTCCCTGTGGAGCCGGCTTCTGTTCTGGACAAGCTCTCTCCCGGAGACATCCTCCTGAAGGGGGCAAATGCCCTCGATCATCAGGGGAATGTCGGCGTCATCATGGCAAGCCCCGCGGGCGGAACCATGGGTCAGTTTTATATGGCCATGAAGGCCAGGGGCTTAGAAATCATCTATCCGATAGGGCTTGAAAAGATGATTCCCTCGGTAGAATTGGCGGCCCAATATGGCGGAACGCTGACCCTCGGTAAAACCATCGGTGCACGTGTCGGGATGGCCTGCGTTTCCGATGGGATCGCTTTCACGGAAATCGATGCCATTGAAAGCCTCTTTGAAGTAGAGGCTGTTCACTTCGCCTCTGGCGGATGGGGCGGTGCGGAAGGATGCGTTACCCTGGTTGTGGATGGGCCGGACGCACAGGTTAGCAAGTGCCTGAAATTCATCGAGCAGAAGGTCAAGGGGGAACCGCCGCTGCCGGCTGCCAAGAGTCCCTGCAAGACCTGTCCCATTCCCTGTAGTTTCCAGGGGAAAGAACTGAAGCAGCTGCCCGGCTATTTGAAATAGTCAAACCCCGCTCACATAGCGGGCAATGATCTTGAAAGCGCTTTTTTCTATGTTTTTAAAATGAAGGCGCTGATAATCAGGGTGCAGCGGTTCAAGAATGATTTCCTGATATTTCCCGGTTTTTGCGTCAGCGTTGATGCTTCTGAAGCGCCGAACCGTCAAATGACCGCTCCGGTTCGGATCGTAGATGTCTTTACCGTAAACAAAAAGAATGGCACCATCGAGGGAACCCTTAATATCGCTATCAAAAACCACAAAATGCCCATCTGATATTAAGGGTTCCATTGCCCGACCTTCGGTCCGCATGACAAACATGGATTTATTCAGCTTTTTTCCGATCTCGACTTCCATCCACCCATCTTCTCCGGCATTTCTGCCCTGGCCGAATTTGTCAAACGCTGACTCCATAGAATAAAAAGGCAGATATCGCGTAAAGCGTTCCTTGTGCGGCGGTGCAATGACCAGGGTCAGCCGGGGTTTTTCCTTTGGCTCGGTCATATAATATTTCCGGACGGCAAAACCGGGAAGAGCAGCCTCAGCCAGGAGCTTGCTGCCCAAGGCCGTCCACTTTTTAATCAGATCCCTACCCTCTTCGATCAGTGCCGCCTCGATCGCCTGAATTTTCTTTTGCGTTTTGCCATCAACATCCCGCCAGAAAGGGTCATCCAAAGCCGGCTGAGCGCGTTCATCCGGATTGACCAGGGCAATCAGTTCAGGATAGGGAAATCCTTTTTTCTTCTGCCGGAGAATCGTTGCCTCGTCAAATCCGGCGGTCAGCAGATCCTCATCGAAAAGGGTGGCATGCCTGGATTTCGCAATATCACAGAGAGCCGCTTTTATCAGCACCCTCTCCCCCGCTTTCATAAGGGCAGACCGCTTCTGTTGCTCAGCCTTCTGGCGGTCCTTCACCTTCAAATCTTCACGCGCCTTCAGAAAGCCATGAAAGTGTTCTCTGGCTCTGATTTCAGCTGCAGCCAGCATCGCATATTCACGCGTCCGCTCATGAAACACCGCTTCCAGCTCTTCGATAGACCTGAGAGGACTGATTTGGTTTGCCTGGAGATGATAATACACCACCAGGGGTTCCTTTGGTCCGGCCTCAAAGCGCATCAGTGGCAGGCTGCAAGACTCCGGGTTGTCCAGAATCGCAGTCTCCTGCAAAACCCCTTCTTCTGCATGCTTACTTTTCTCCCCAGGCTGATCTGTATCATTGAAGGGAAAATAAGGAGCATCCCGGAGAAACTGGAGAATAATCATTTTCCTAACGTCGGAGCTCAGCTCGGATTTTCCTGTAAATGCATCTTCGCCACGATTACGAACAGGCAACTTTCCGGGACAAAATTGAATCAGCCGATCGATAACGGCTTCCGGTAGCATCAGTGAGCGCCAGCCCGGCTCTTTGCCTTCCCAGAGCCGCTCAAAATGATGTCTGATCACGTGTAGATAAAGGACGCTGGGCTCCCAGGACTTGTAGACGACGAGTTGTTCATAATTCTGATCACCTGCCTGCAGGGATTCGTCGACAGCCCCGTAGATGCCAAGCTGATTGCCCTCCGGATCAGTAAAAATTCCTATGCGTGGCTGATCAAAATTCATGGCTGTGGCAACACCCTGAAGCCTGCCGTCCTCGTGCGGTAAGACAATGCGGATCTCAAGTGTCCTGTCAGCGGCCATCCAACCCAGAACCTCCAGTCCTTGTTTCATCCAGGGTTCCACAACCTCAAGCAAGGATAGGAATTTATCCTTCAGAATCTCCTCTATTTCCCGCACCCCCCGGACGTTGGCGAGGTCCCTTTCCACAAGTCCGGCGCCGACCAAAAGCCGCATTTGGCCTCTATTTCTGATCAGAGCCTCGACCCCCCTGGCGGCAATGGCCAATGACTGGGGAGAAAAAAAACCGGCGGTCCGATCATACTTGGCAGAACGAGACAAGGCCGGAAGATAGAGGCCGTTCAGACGGTCGTCCAACGGCCCATAGGAGATACCAAATTCACAATCGATCAGATATTCGGAAGAGGAGGCCACTGACTATCCCTCCACTTCTTTGAGAGCCTGATCCTGATAGGCATGGTACAGCCGGTGACAGTAATCGTCCCAGCGCCTGCAGATTTCGATGGTTTTATCATCGGGCTGGAAGAGGCTGGGGTACGCGACGAGCTCTGTAATTTCGGCTGCAAGTCCTTTAATAATATGGGGATCTCCACCTTTCAGAATGTTTTCCACGAAGTCCGCCGGCCTGTACCATTCCGAGGCGCGCTGAAAATCCCGATGCATCTGCGTCAAAAGGACATTGCGCGGCCCCTCCCACAGCTCATTAACAGCTGCATCCCGGTATAACCTCGGCAGGCAGGAAAAATCCTCCATCACACCATGGCCGCCGAAGATGGACATGGCCGCGCGGATGACATCGGTCGCATCCCAGGAGGCCGTAATCTTTTGAAGCATGATGAGTTCACGGATATCAAACTGTTTCTTCCTGGCAGTTTCCGGCTCATCCTTCACCAGCCCGCCTTTCAGGCCGCCTTCCAGTTTCAGAAATTCGCCGTAGAGCTTGAAGGCGGCGGCGGTTGTCCGTTTTACTGCATTTTCCATGGATTTCAACTGGCCCATGACCATGGGAAATTGATTTACCCTGAGACCGAAGGCTTCCCTGAATTCAGCGTATTTCCTGGCTTCCCGGACAGCCCGGGTCATAAAGGCGGCGCAGGACAGCCCCACGGTCAAGCGGGAATAAGTGAGAACGATGCCCACCACATTGGCGAGCCCCCGGGCAAGCGGACCGACAGGATAGGCTACGGCCCCCTGACAGGTAATTTCCGCCGTTGTCAGTTCGCTTGTGCCAAGCTTCCACTTGATCCGGTCAATGGTAAAACCGTTCCGGATCTCCTTCTCTTTGTCGCCGGGCAGCCAGGAGGGAACCACGAACAAAGCGACCTCTTCCGATCCTGCAGGCTTTGCCGTCACCACAGCATAATCGGCATGAGTGGCGGAACAAAAAAACTTGGCACCGTAAAGTTTCCAGACATCCCCTTCCTGGACGGCTTCCAGAACATTGGCAGGCACATCAGACCCGCCCTGGATTTCGGAAAGGTATTGAGCGCCGATAGCAAAGTCGCCTTCAATACCTTCCTTGCAGTGCCGGAGAATGTGCTTCGTTTCGGGCTTGTCGGCATACCTTTCAAGAATTGCAACCAGCCCTTCCGTGCAGGTGATGGGACAGGCAATGCAGGCTTCGCCGTTCTGATAGGCCAGATACATTTTGATGAGCCGGACCCAGGGCGGCGTTTTCTCTGAAAACAGGGCCTCCGAAAAGACCTCCTTCTCCATGATTTCCGTTTCCGCCGGCCTGATGATCCGGTCGATCCGGCGGTGATGCCCGTCATAGTGCATCATGTAGGGGCGTTTTTCAGGCCATGCAACGCTCTCTGCAAAATCCCGCCAGCGGAAAGAGGCCTTCACTGACATTTCCCGGGCAGCCTCATCAGTCCGCTTCCATGCATCGCCGGCAAAGTGCCTCACCACGCTCTGGATGAAAAGATCATCAGCATAATAATCAACCCCTTTCCGCCATTTCAAGAATTCATCAAAATTGTATGGGTTGTTTCGATCAGGCAATGACATGTTAACCTCCCTTCAAACTCTCAAAGATTTCCAGTTACGAATCCGCTTTCATTAAATCGCATATACCATATTGAAGCATGATCGACCATAACCTTTTCTGTTTTCCACAAATAACTTGACTATTTTGAGATTCAACCCTATTTCTCAGGCAGGTCATGTTTTGATTGATTTGAATGACAAAATGAAATGGAAGGCAGCATGAAAGATGAACCAAAAAAACAGAAACCGGCCCCTATGAAAAACAAATCCTCCAATCCATCCTGCGCCGGCATCGGCCCTTCTCTCGAAGATTACGATCAATCCAGGTTCATTGCTTTTAAGGACCACTATCCGGTTCCGGAAGACTTGTTAAAAAACCTGAAGTATGAATATCTCCGACGCGAGCTTTGGGTCCCCCTGGAACATAATCAGGGCAAGATCACCGTGATCGTGGATGATCCCCACAATATCCTCAAGCGGGACATGATTGAAAGCCTCCTGAAAACAAAAAATATTGATTACTGCGGCGCCTTAAAAAGCGACATCTTGAACTTCATTGATTTCTTCTATGGCGTTTACGAGAATCCGACCTCGCCCCGCTCCCACGCTTCCTCCAAACGGAGAACCATGGACCATTATGAGGAAGCACCGTCCGTTACAGAATCGGACAGTGAAATTGTTCAGTTGGTTAACCGCATGATTCAGGATGCCTGCTTGAGAAGGGCCTCAGACATCCACATCGAACCGGATACAAAGGAACATATGATCCATGTCCGTTTCCGGATTGATGGAGAGTGCCTCGCCTACAAATCCTTTCCCTTTCAGTACCGGGCCGCCATCATCTCAAGGATTAAAATCATGTCAAATCTGGATATCACCGAACGCCGCCTTCCCCAGGACGGCAAGATTAAATACGAACGTCCGGGGATGGAAGACATCGAGCTGCGCGTGGCCACCGTCCCGACCCATGGTTACGTGGAGGATGTCGTCCTGCGCATCCTCACCAAAGGGGAGATCATGACCCTGGAGCAGATCAACATGTCATCCGACAATTACGACCAGTTCGTAAATATTTTAAAGAAACCCTATGGGCTGATCCTGATCGTCGGTCCCACGGGTTCCGGAAAAACCACGACAGCCCATGCAGCCCTGCATCTGATCAACAAGCCCAATCTGAAAATATGGACAGCTGAAGATCCAGTGGAAATAACCCAGAAAGGCCTCCGCCAAGTCCAGGTACATCACAAAATCGGCTTTGATTTCAGCAATGCCATGCGTGCCTTTCTCAGGGCAGACCCGGATGTGATTCTGGTTGGCGAGATGAGAGACTACGAAACGGCCAAAATGGGGATTGAGGCGTCGGCTACGGGTCATCTCGTGATGAGCACCCTGCACACCAACAACGCCCCTGAAACCATTGTTCGACTGCTCGATATGGGTATTGACCCTTTTGCCTTTGCCGATTCACTCCTCTGCGTCCTGGCCCAGCGGCTGGTTCGCATTCTGTGCCGGCAATGCCGGGAGCCTTACCAACCGATGAAAGAGGAGTGGGATGAACTGGCCAGGCTTTACGATGAAAAACTTTTTTCACACCTGCCGATTGCAAACAGGGAACATTATACCTTTTACCGGCCGAAGAACCAGGGCTGCGCAGATTGTAACCACACCGGCTATCGCGGCAGGATGGGGATCTACGAACTCCTGGCGGTCACCGACAGTATCAAACATATGATCGTGAATCGCAAATCCATTCTGGTCATGCGGAAGGCAGCCGTTGCCGAGGGAATGAGAACGCTGCTTCAGGATGGAATTTTGAAAGTTCTACAGGGCGAGACCGACCTGACAGAAGTGCTCAGTGTTTGTATCCGATAAGGACAATCTCCGAACGCATCCCCCCCAATATTTTTATTTCTTTTATTGACATCTTCTACATGTTGTGGTCAAATAAAGAACATCATACTATATATTGTATTTCTAAAATAACTTTCATCCTGTCATCGCCAAGGAGATAATCTGAATGAAAAAAAAGACTTCACCCCTTGCTATCCCCTGTCTGACTAAAAATGCGATTACCGTGCTGGAAAGGCGCTACCTGAGACGTGACAAGGAGGGTAACGCTTTGGAGACGCCTGTCCACATGTTCAGACGCGTTGCCAACAGCATTGCCGCTGCGGATCGCATATTCCATAAAAAAGCGGACACCGGGACGCTTTCTGAGCAATTTTACAATATGATGGCGGGACTTGAATTTCTGCCCAATTCCCCGACGCTGATGAACGCCGGACGTGATCTGGGACAGTTGTCCGCCTGCTTTGTCCTGCCCGTCGGGGATTCCATGGAAGAGATATTCGACGCTGTCAAGTTTACCGCCCTGATTCACAAATCCGGCGGCGGCACCGGCTTCTCCTTCTCCCGTCTTCGCCCTGCCAATGACGTCGTCATGACGACCACCGGTATTTCCAGCGGCCCTATTTCCTTCATGCGGGTCTTTGATGTTGCCACGGAAACCATCAAGCAGGGCGGTACCCGTCGCGGCGCCAATATGGGCATTCTGAGGGTCGATCATCCGGATATTATGGATTTTATCATGTGCAAGGCCGACAATAACCAGTTGAATAATTTCAACATCTCCGTCGGTCTGACGGAAATTTTCATGGCGGCCGTTGAAAATGATGAGAATTATGAACTCATCAATCCCCGGAACAATCAGTCCGCAGGGATGCTCAATGCACGCAAAGTCTTCAACAGGATTATCACCCAGGCCTGGGAAAACGGGGAACCGGGCATTGTCTTTCTGGACCGCCTGAACCGCGACAACCCGACGCCGCACGTGGGAATGATTGAATCAACCAATCCCTGCGGAGAACAACCCCTCCTGCCCTATGAATCCTGCAATCTGGGATCGATCAATTTGGGAAAAATGGTTAAGAATGGAAAGATTAACTGGAAAAGACTCAAAGAGGTTACGCATCTGGCCGTCCATTTTTTGGATAACGTGGTTGAGGTCAACAGATATCCTCTGCCTCAGATTGCGGAGATGACCTTCGGCAACCGGAAAATCGGCCTGGGCGTTATGGGCTGGGCGGACATGCTGATCATGCTCGATATTTCGTATGATTCTGAGGAAGCCATCCAACTGGCGCAACAACTCATGAAGTTCATCAAAGATCAAGGCCATCAGGCATCGCGCGAACTGGCGGAAAATAGAGGGGCATTCCCGAATTTCAGAGAGTCCCTGTATGACAAAAGAGGGGAATTGCCGCTCCGTAATGCCACCGTCACGACCATTGCGCCGACGGGCACCATTTCCATCATTGCCAACGCCTCGTCCGGCGTGGAACCGATATTCGCCGTATCTTATATTCGCCAGGTCATGGACGATGACATTCTGGTCGAAGTCCATCCCTATTTTGAAAAAGTGGCAAAAGAGAGGGGGTTTTTCACACCGGAGCTGATGCAGCGGATTGCCGAAAATGGAACGCTTCATGATATGGACGAAATCCCATCGGATATCAGGAAGCTTTTCGTTACGGCCCACGACATTTCTCCGGAGGTGCATATTGGAATGCAGGCCGCATTCCAGAAATATACCGATAATGCCGTCAGTAAAACGGTCAACTTTTCCAATGGTGCAACCGTTGATGATGTCGAAAAAGTGTACCGGCTTGCCTATCAGTTGGACTGCAAGGGTGTGACCATCTACCGTGACGGATCAAGGGACAAGCAGGTTCTCTCCACCGGAAAAACGGAAGAAAAAACACCACGGATCAGTGCCGACGAGGAACGAAAGGTTGTAAAGAAGGGTTGGACTTATCAAATGCAAACCGGCTGCGGGCCTCTCTATGTTACCGTTAATCAGGACAGTACCGGTCTTTTTGAGCTGTTCACAACAATGGGAAAGGCCGGCGGCTGTGCTGCGTCACAGAGCGAAGCCATCGGGCGCATGGTCTCCCTGGCCTGGCGCAGCGGCATTCAGGCGCGGCAGGTTATTAAACAGCTGCAGGGCATCTCCTGCCATTTACCTTCCGGATTCGGTGAAAACAAAATTTTATCCTGTGCCGATGCTGTGGCCAAAGCCATTCAGTCACACATGGCAGCCAATGGTTATGAAACCGCCCATGAAAAGGTCGCCTTTGTCAGGGGCGCCTGTCCGGATTGCGGCGGGATTGTTGAGCACGAAGGGGGCTGCGCCGTCTGCCGGCTCTGTGGCTACAGCGAATGCGCCTGACATGTTCACATGGATGCGCCAATCCGATGGTCGAGAAGATATGAACATTCAACATCTTGCCTCTACCTAATTTCTCCGCACCCTTGATACTGCATATCACCGATAGGTCATCCATTTTTATTGAGATAGTTGTCTATATCTTGGGGAAATGCGATTCTGCAGCAGCTTTCAATCCGCACTACTCAAGCGAGAGCAAAGAAAAACGGTAATAATCTGAACCTTTGTCTTGAGACTCTTCCTCAATTCCAGACTCTGCCTAGCGTTCTTGATGAACCGCTGCGACATACTGTAGGTAATGCAAGTCCGTTGTCTGTTTGTATCCCTTGTAAAATCTGGCTGCGATAAGATTCAGCAGCGGATCGGTAAATCCGTTCAAGAAGGCATAGCTGGTATTGTCTTCGATATGGTGCTCCGCATGGTGGCGCTTCGACAGCAAGATGCCGATATTGCCCAGGAAGATGGACATTTTCGCAGGGGAAGTGTGGCACAGGTAATGGGAAACTTCCGCAAAGGAAGACAGAATCCCAATATAAACAAGGATATATAAAACAACAGGGTCCAGTCCTACCTCCAGTAAAAGTGATACCGCCAGAAGATAACCGACCAGCCAGACCTTGGAACCGGTTTCATTGAAGTAGACAAGCAACAGGTTATTCCTTTTGTACCGCGGAATCTTGTGGTGCATGTGGAAATTGGCAATGAGCGGGCCGGCAACGGAATCATAGCGGTCATTGTTATCCATGTACATATGGACAAGCCCGTTGATGAAATCGGTCAGTACATAAGCAACCAAGATGGAAAATACCTGCCAGGGAATACCAATGGAGTGAGGCCATAAGCGATAAAGAAGATATATCTGAACGAAAATGTTTGATAGTGAGACGAACTGGCTGAATAAACCGTAAATTCTCTTCGAATTGAAGCGCTCCATGGCTGCGTTGAACTGTCTTTGTTTTTGCGACAAATACAATGGCAATTTCTCCTACAGAGCGGAACATACAAGAAGGGGTGAGAAAAAATGGCCGGGAATGCTCTCGGCCATTATCACTTTTGGCGCCGTATTGCCTATCTACTTCTTGTCACGAATCTTGGCATGGCACTCACCGCATGTACCCTGGATCTCTCCGAGCTTAATCTTGACGGTTTCAGCATCCTCCTTTGCAGCGGCAGCGGAGACATCCATAGCAAGCGATGAAATGGCCAGAGTCAGTTCTTTGCCAAGGGGGTTGGTGTGCTGTTATGTTTCGTCGTCTTGAAACTGAACCGAGTCGAGTAGACCGATCCTTCCTGATACTATAGGCTGAAGTTTGTTTTCTTCCTTTTGCCGCCCGATCTCCCACCGGCGCCACATTATGTCAGCTATTAGCAGTTATATTGTTACATGCTTTTCAGATTTAGTCAATTATCGCTTTCAGGAAGCTATACGCAACGACAGATTAGGTCAGGTAGAAAAAAATTCCCAGAAAGTGGCAGGCGCTGCCGAAAAGGACGAAGAGATGCCACAACACGTGGTGGTATCGCATCTTCTTGCGGACATAGAAGAGCACTCCGCCTGTGTAGCACAGACCGCCCGCCAATAGCCACCATAAGAGGCCACGTGGAACCATCGTGAGCATGGGTTTTATAGCGACGATGGCGAGCCATCCCATCCCCAGATAGATCGTCACCGTTATCCATTTATAGCGACCGAGGAACAGCAGCTCGTAGACAATACCACCCATTGCAAAACCCCAGATGAGGACGAAGAGCGTCCAGCCCCATGCCCCACGCAGACTGATGAGTGTTACTGGCGTATAGGTCCCGGCGATGAGGAGGAATATCGAAAGATGGTCGAAGTGGCGGAAGAACCGTTTGAGCCGTTCATTCTGAAAACTGTGGTAGAGCGTCGAGGCGAGGTAGAGGAGGGTGAGAGACCCACCGTATATCGAAAAGCTCACGATGCGCCATACATCGCCCCCATGTGCCGCGATGACTATGAGCACCACGAGCCCCGCAATGGCGAGCGCCGCGCCGATGCCATGAGTGATGCTGTGGAATCTTTCTTCGGTTAGGGTGTATTGCGAATGGAACATCATGGGACGACTATAGCACAAAATGACCCGGCATTTTTATTTATCGCTGTGTTTTGACTACCACTTGAAATCAAGCATTTTCATCGAGGTTGACGTTTTGTTGGCTACAGGAAGAAGCAGGTGCTGTTCCCAGAATATCTCCTACAATAGTGCAATTAACCTTCTAAAACGCTCCTCGTGAAATTTCTCAACCCGACCGATAGATTCGAAAGTATGTGCTATATCAGGTAAACCTTCCTCTGCGGCAATCCGGAAAAAATCTGAATAACGTTGATTCCAGGTCGCTTTTTCACCAGCAATGGCAACCTCAAGATTGTCCTTTGTTTTGCTTACGACAACTGATGGGAAAGATGCGTTGATCTCTACAACGCCGCTTTCGAATAGCGTAGAGAACACCCTGGCATGAGCCCTTTCATCTTCAGCCGTTTCCATGAAAATAACAGTAATCTGTTGATAACCTTCCTGGCTTGCCGCCTCGGCAAAATAGGTGTAACGATTTACAGCCATGGATTCACTGGCAAAGGCGATCATTAGATTTTGCTCTGTTTTTGTTCCCTTGACAGATTTCGTCATTGTGAATCTCCTCACATTAATGTCCTGAGCCTGTATCTCCACATGTATAAATACCTACCGAGTCCACAGACACCAGGTCAGAATTGAAGTGATGAATTCTACTTGAAACGAATAAGCCGCCCCATTGAAAAACGAGACGGCTTAAAAATGAATTGACGATTGGAATAGATTACTGCTGACACTTTTCTATCGTGCCAGACACAACCATTTCATATTAAGGCTTAACCACTATGACAGGACATTTTGCCCCTTTTATAACTTTATCTGCAACACTGCCCATAAGCTGTTTCAGAATTCCTGTCTTTCCATGAGATGCAATTACAATCAAATCAATCTTCTTCGCTTTCTGCTCGCTCAATATCACTTCAGAGGGGACACCATTCTTAACGTCAAAAATAACTTTTATCTTCTTCGTCTTGATAATTGCATCAGCTTCTTTTTTAAGCTTGTCTCTGGACGCCTTTACGCTATCCTTTTCAAGCTTGGTGACAACCTCAATACTGAGGCAGTAATCAACTGCACATTGGCGGATTTGCTCATCAATAACATGTAGCAGGTAAATATTGGTATCATTCCCGGTTGCAATGTCAACTGCCTTCTTTAATGCCGCATCTGAATATTTTGAAAAATCTGTCGGAACAAGGATATTTTTCGGTGCAAACATAATCTTTCCTCCTCTTTCTTTTTTTGTATTTTACAATATAAAATCTTGCTTGACAAAGTATTTTTAGCCATTTTGTGATGAAAAGTCAAGATTATGAATATAAATACGAAATAATGATTATGATTATCCTTTAGGCGGATCATTGTCATGCTTGGTCCCATAGACGCAGGAAGATGATTTAGGAGAGGGGCTTATCTCTGAGGGAAAGACAAAGCGGACAGCGCGTTCGTATAATAGATAGTCCCATGCCCAGTTGATGAGAACCATCATCCGGTTACGGAAACCGATGAGGTTGAAGAGGTGAACAACGAGCCAGAGGATCCAGGCAAAAAAACCGGTATAGGTTCTCGAACCAATGGCCACC
>JAPLJM010000004.1 GCA_026388595.1 Deltaproteobacteria bacterium | reverse complement strand
CCTCAAGGACGTCCTGGCGGATAACTGCCGGACCTGCCATTTCAACAATCCCATCCTCTGCGATGTGATGGTGGGCGATCCGGCCCCGGCCATGGATGTCGCCGCGGAATATGCGGAAGTGGATGAGTTTGAAAACCTGTCCATTGAGGAACGCTGGGCTTACTTCACCAAAGAAATGGCAAAATGCATCCGCTGCGCCGCCTGCCGGAATGCCTGCCCATCCTGCTACTGCCGGAGCTGCTTTGCCGACCAGAGCCAGCCCCAGTGGGTCGGCATCGGCGAGGATCCGTCGGATACGCAGATGTTCCAGCTCATGCGCATGTATCATATGGTGGGTCGCTGTGTGGATTGCGGTTCCTGCATCTCCGTGTGTCCCATGGGGGTGGATCTGAGAAAGTTCCTGAAAAAGCTGGACAAAGACGCTTTTGAGCTGTTCGAACACCGTGCCGGTGCATCGCTGGACAGCCCGGCGCCGCTGAGCACATGCAAGGAAAACGATAAGGAAGACTTCATTTACAATCCCGGCGGGGGAAGTCATTAGGAGTGAACATGCAAACCTTTTTAGAACAAGTCAATGAGAAAATCGATGGGGTTCCCATCCAGCGCTGCTATCACTGCCGGAAATGCACGGCCGGCTGTCCCCTGGCCTTTGCCATGGAATACAACCCCAACAAGATCGTTAAGATGATCCAGATGGGCCGGAGAAACGAGGTCCTGAACAGCGCCACGATCTGGCTCTGCGCCTCCTGCGAGACCTGCGTCACCCGGTGCCCGAACGAAGTGGACATCGCCCGGATGATGGATGCGCTCCGGCAGATGGCCATTGAAACGGGTGTGGCCGCGAAGGAAAAGAACATCCTGAAGTTCCATGAATCGTTCCTGTCCAATATCAAAATGTTCGGACGGATTAACGAGCCCACCATGATGGTGCAGTATAAGCTGAAATCCGGAGATCTTTTCTCCGACATGGGGATGGGCATTGACATGTTCCTGAAGGGAAAGCTGTCGCTTTCTTCCCCGAAAACCAAGGACCTCGGGGCCGTCAAGAAAATTTTTGAAAAGACGAAGCAAGCGTAAAAGCGTGAATAGACATTAAGGAGGCTATCGTTGAAAGTTTCATATTATCCGGGATGCTCCCTCCATGGCACGGCCAAGGAATATGACCAATCGGTCAGGGCCGTAAGCCGCGCGCTGGGGATCGAGCTGAAGGAAGTGGATGACTGGTCCTGTTGCGGCGCCACCTCTGCCCATAGCACAAACTTCAAACTGTCCATTGCCCTGCCGGCCAGAAATCTGATCGCGGCGGAAAAAAATGCCCTGGATGTCATGGTGCCCTGTGCGGCCTGTTTCAACCGCTTTAAAACGGCGGAACATCATCTCAAGGCAGACAAGGCATTGAAAAGCGAAGTGGAAGAGATTGTCGGGGGCAAATACCATGGCGGAATCGCCATCCGGAACCCGATTGATATCATCTTCAAGGACATCGGCCTGGATACCCTGGAAGGAAAGGTCACCAAGCCCCTGGCGGGCCTGAAGCCGGTTTCCTACTATGGATGCCTGCTGCTGCGTCCTCCCGAGATTTGCGGGTTTGACGATTATGAGAACCCGGTTATCCTGGATAAGATCTTGAGCACCCTGGGGGCCGATACGCGTCCCTGGTCATATAAAACCGACTGCTGCGGCGGGTCGCTGACCATCAGCCGAACGGACATTGTCAGTAAAATGGTCAGTAAGATCATGAGTATGGCCAGAGAGGCCGGTGCAAACTGCGTCGTGACGGCCTGCCCTGTCTGTATGGCCAATCTGGACATGAGAGCGAGCGATAATGTCCGGTTGCCCGTCTTTTACTTTACCGAACTGGTCGCCCTGGCTCTGGGGCTGCAGGGACCGGACACCTGGTTCAAGCTGCACAACGTGGATCCGCGGCCGCTGATGAAGAGTCTGGCTTTGATTTAAAGGATAAGGGGTTATAGAGAGAATATGGAAACGAGGTTAATCAATAAGGACAAGCTGGCCGGTATCGTCGGGAAGATTGCGGAAGACATGCCGGTTTTCGCGCCGGTGAAAGAGGAAGACAACGTTCTCTTCAAGCAACTGGAAAAGGGCCAGGCGCCTCTGATCAGTTTTGCAAACTCGAAAAATGCCCCGAAAAACTTCTTCTTCCCCCATTCGGAGCGGATGATGAAGTATACCCGGACGGAACAGGGCATGGTCTTTGCCGGCGCCGCCGAGGATGCGAAGGAATCGGTCCTCTTCGGGGTCCGCCCCTGTGATGCCCACAGCTATCTGCTGCTGGACATGCTCTTCGATCAGGAAAAATACAGGGATTCCTTCTATATCGACAAGCGGGAAAAGACCGTCGTGATTTCCCTGGCCTGTGTCCATCCGCCCTATACCACCTGCTTCTGTACCTCCGTGGATGGGAGCCCCACCGCAGCGGACGGCGCCGATATCCTCCTGACGGAGATCGGAACGGACTATCTGGCGGAGTTCATCACGGCCAAGGGCGAGAAGCTTTTGAAATATTTTGCCGATGCACCCAAAGCGGACGACAAGGCGCTGGATGCAAAAAAGGCCATCGCCGAAAAAGCCGCCCAGGAGATCAAATCCCATATCCCGGCAAAAGCCGTCAAGCCCATCCTGGATGTCAATTTTGAGAATCCCTTCTGGAACACGATTCACCAGAAGTGTCTGGCCTGCGGCACGTGCACCTACCTGTGCCCGACCTGTCACTGCTTCGACATCAGCGACGAGGTCAAGGGCAACGACGGAATCCGCCTGCGTAACTGGGACTCCTGCATGTTTCCGCTCTTTACGAAGGAGACCTCCGGTCACAATCCCCGTACCAGCCAGAAGGAACGATGGCGTCAGCGGGCCATGCATAAATTTAAATATTTTGTGGACAATTTCAATGCCATCGCCTGCGTCGGCTGCGGCCGGTGCGTCATGTATTGTCCCGTGAACATCGATATCAGAAAAATAGTGGAAGATATTTCGAAATTATAACGTCGGGAGTCGTCATGCAGAATCCATACATACCTTATCCGGTCAAGGTTGCAAAAATTATCACGGAAGTGGACACGAAGGACATCAAGACCTTCCGCTTCGAGTTTGTCAATAAGGAGGACGAGGCAAAGTTTGCCTACATCCCGGGACAATTCGGGGAGCTGTCCATTTTCGGCAAGGGGGAGTCGCCCATCGGGATTGCCTCGTCGCCGACACAGCCGGGGTACATCGAATTCACCGTCCAGCGGGCCGGTGTCGTAACCAGCGCCCTCCATGACATGGAGCCGGGGACCCTGATGGGTGTCCGCGGACCCCTGGGAAATTCCTGGCCGATTGAATATCTGGAAGGGAAGAATATTGTCATTGTGGGCGGCGGCTTCGCCTTCACCACGCTGCGGTCCCTGTTGAACTACATGATCCATGACTCCAACCGTGCCCGCTTCGGCAACATCACGGTCATCTACGGGGCGCGGAATCCGGGGCTCCTCATCTACAAGGATGAGCTGGAGACCTGGGCCAAACGCACGGATATCAATCTGAACGTGACTGTCGACAAGGGCGACGCCGGCTGGAAGGGGCGCGAGGGGTTTGTGCCCACGGTCTGCAAGGAAGTCGCCCCCAGTTCCGAAAACGCCGTGACGGTGATCTGCGGGCCGCCGATCATGATCCGGTTTACGCTGCCCGTCTTCTTCGATCTGGGCTTCTCCAAGGAGAACATCATCACGTCCCTGGAAATGCGCATGAAATGCGGCATCGGCAAGTGCGGGCGCTGCAATGTGGGCAGCAAATACGTCTGCAAGGACGGTCCGGTTTTCTCCCTGGCCGAACTGGATAAACT
>JAPLJM010000404.1 GCA_026388595.1 Deltaproteobacteria bacterium | reverse complement strand
GGCCGCAATGGCCTGGGCGCCGCCGATTTTAAAGATGCGGGTCACCCCGCCCAGCTTCGCTGCCGCAGCGATCAGGGGATGCAGGATGCCCCCTTTCACCGGAGACACAAGCAGGATTTCCGCAACGCCGGCAATTTTTGCAGGAATGGCCGCCATCAGCACCGTGGAAGGGTAAGCGGCAAGACCGCCGGGGGCATAAATGCCGATTTTTTCGAGTGGCAAGACCCGTTGTCCCAATTCCACACCGGCTTCGTCCGTGTAGCTCCAACTCGGGGTGACCTGCCGCTGGTGGAAGGCTTCAATGCGTCGGCAGGCGAGCTGCAGGACCGCCATATCTTCCTGAGGCACGCGTGCGGCTGCGTCTTTCCATTCAGAAGCGGATACTTCCACAGAAGCGGTGTCAAGATCCGTCTGATCAAACCGCTTTGTATAGGCAAAGAGGGCGGCGTCCCCCCGGCGGACCACATCGTCCACAATCTCCCTGACGGTCTGCCAGATCTCCGCGTCGAAAACCCGGCCGCGTCCGGAGATTCGACGGAATGTCTCCTCAAAAAGGCTGTCGCCGGTGTCAATGATTTTCATTTCAGGCACGCACCCTTTGGATGTCGGCGCCCAGGGCCGACAGCTTCTTTTCAATCCCCTGATAACCCCGGTCGATGTGGTAGACGCGGGACAGTTCCGTTCTGCCTTCCGCCGCCAGTGCGGCCAGGATGAGAGACGCCGAGGCCCGCAGGTCCGTGGCCATAACCGGGGCGCCCCGCAGTTTCGGAATTCCCTTCACAATGGCGCGGTGTCCCTGAACGACAATATCGGCACCCATCCGCATCAGCTCGCTCACGTGCATAAAGCGGTTCTCAAAAACCGTTTCCGTGATCACGCTCAGCCCGTTCCCCATGGCCATCAGGGCCATCATCTGGGCCTGCAGATCCGTGGCAAAGCCAGGATAGGGAAGGGTTTTCACGTCCACGCTTCTGATCTTTCCGGAACCCACAGCCCGGAGCCCCTCCTCGACGAAGAGCATGTCCATACCCGCATCCTTCAGCTTGTTGATCAGGGCTTCCAGGTGCTGGGGATTGCACCCCTTGAGGATCACATCCCCGCCGGTCATCCCAGCGGCAATCATAAAGGTCCCAGCCTCAATGCGATCCGGGATGACAGTGGCTTCCACGGGAGAAAGCCGATCAACGCCTTTAATGGTGATGACATCCGTGCCCGCCCCGGAAATCTTCGCCCCCATGCCGTTCAAAACATCAGCAAGATTAACCACTTCCGGTTCCTTTGCCGCATTCCCGAGCACCGTCGTCCCTTCGGCCAGACAGGCTGCCATCATGATGTTTTCCGTTCCCGTCACCGTTGAAAGGTCGAAATAGATGTTGGCGCCCTTGAGTCTTTTAGCGCGGGCTTCCACATATCCCTCTTTCAGTTCCACCTCTGCGCCCATGTCCTGCAGGGCCTTGATGTGCAGGTTCACCGGCCGGGCGCCGATGGCGCAGCCGCCGGGAAGCGACACCCGGGCCATTCCCATGCGGGCAACGAGGGGTCCGAGCACCAGGATGGAGGCCCGCATTGTCTTGACGAGGTCGTAGGACGCTTCACAGCGGGTGAGATTAGCTGCGTTCACCCGGATCGGCCCTTCGCCCTCAATGGCCACTCCGAAGCTTCCCAGGAGTTTTTTGATCGTCCGGATGTCCACGAGATCGGGAATATTGTGATAGGTGTTCCAACCCTCGGTGAGCAGAGCGGAACACATGATCGGCAAGGCGGCGTTCTTCGCACCGCTGATCTGCACTTCGCCGCAAAGCCGCCTGCCGCCCTCAATGATGATCTTGTCCATGGTTGCTATTTCCTTTTTCTGGCCATCACCGCCCGGTCCAGCCCGGCATAATCCCGGCGGGAACGTATCT
>JAPLJM010000129.1 GCA_026388595.1 Deltaproteobacteria bacterium | reverse complement strand
CGAGGGATGAAGCGATGGATCGGGTGAATCTGCGTCAACCTCTCCCGAACCGGTTGTTTTTTCTGGTAGCGTTGCTGTTTTTTGATAGTTTGCAAAGGGATATTTCCCGGGGAGCCGCAGCTTCTGGCCTGCATAAATCTTATGGATGCTGGTCAGTTTGGGGTTGAGTTGCTGGATGGCTTTATAGATTTCTTTACGCTTCTGGCTTGAATCCGGTTTGAACATGGTGGAGATAAGACTGAACAAGGTATCTCCCCTTTTGATCTGATAGCGATAGGTATCTTTTTTTGATACCTTGCCTTTTTCGAAGGTCATATGAGCGGTCTCTTCTGCCGCAAACAGGGGGGGTGAAAAAAGGACTGCCATCCCCAAAAGCAGGGAAGCCCCGATAATAAAAATGCCCTTGACATGCCTGATTTTCACAATTCGTTTCCTCCCGTCCATGCAACGGCGGCAATGTGCCATAAGGATTCACGAAATACAACCCTTTTTTGCGCATAAAAAATGCCATGGTCGAAAGGACCATGGCATTTTATGGATCTACTCATTAAACGACAAGAGAGCCTTCAGATTAACGGCCGCTCCTGAAATCGTCTCTCATCAGCTCTCTGGCGATGATCATTCGGCGGATCTCAGACGTACCGGCGCCGATTTCCCAAAGCTTTTGATCCAGGAAGTGACGGGTGACACCGTATTCGGTGCAGTATCCGTAACCACCGTGAATCTGAACGGCGTCGAGGCCGATCTTGGTGCCCATCTCACCGCAGTACAACAATGCGGCAGCGGCCATCCGGTCGAGGTCTGTACCCTTGCCGCCGGACTTGCTGGTCTGTGCATCACAGAACGAGGCGGCGCTGTACGCCATCCATTTTGAGGCCAGGTAACCGGTGTACATATTTGCGATCTTTTCCTGAATGGTCTGGAAGGAAATGATCGGTTTGCCGAACTGCACTCTTTCCTTGGCATACTTGAGGCTCATTTCGAGGCAGCTTCTCTGGGAACCCAGGGTGCAACCGGACAGGGTGATTCTCTCGGTGCATAGACCGCTCGTCAAAACGGCGACGCCCTTGTTCAAACCACCGACCAGATTCCCTTCGGGCAGTTCCATGTCTTCGAAGGTGACCAAACCCGTCGGGGACGTTCTCATGCCCCATTTCTTGATCTTCTCGCAGGACCAACCCTTCTGCGTCTTGGGATAGCAGAAGAAGGTGGAGATGCCGTGCGGGCCCTTATCGGGGTCGGTCTTGGCATAGAACAACATGAAATCCGCCACCGGGGCGTTGGTGATGAAAATCTTGCTGCCGTTGATGATCCACTTATCGCCTTTTTTCTCGGCTTTGGTCTTCATGCTCATGGCATCGGAACCGGCGTTCGGTTCGGTAATGCCGAGGCAACCGATCCATTCACCAGTGCAGGACTTGGGCAGAACGGCCATCTTCTGCTCTTCCGTTGCGTTTCTGCGGAAGTTGTCGAAGGCCAGGGTCTGGCTGGCGCCGACGGTCATGGACAGCGCATTGCTGACGCGTGCGATGGTCTCATAGGTAAGCAGTGTTTCCACGTAACCCATGGCGGTACCACCGTACTTTTCTTCAAACACGATCCCGTTGATCCCGAGGTTTCCCGTTTCCTTGAAGAGGGTCGGGGGCATTTCGTCCACTTCGTACATGTGCTCCATCTGGGGTTCCAGCCATGCAAGGGCCCACTTGTATACACTGTCTTCAAGCATTCTTTGTTCTTCTGTCAAATTAAAATCTAACGCCATAACTCTTACCTCCCTTTTTTAAATTAGATTTTCACAATTTGCCGATGGCAAATGATCAACAATAACGCCAAGCCTATCCTGATCGGATGCTGATGCCCCGAAATGATCCATGTGGGCAGGGTCAGTTTGTGTACAACGGCACCTTAAACGCGCCGTGTATATTATAATGTCGGGGGGCTGTCAAGTATTTTGTGGAAAAAAACACAGGCACTTTTTTGTGAAATAGAGATGAATGCTGTACTTGCGCATATTTCATGGTTGCAAGTTTCAGGATAACTGATATAGTAAGAAGGTAGGTTACTCAATTTGATCTGTGGCGGGGTCATCATTTTTCGGGGGGAATCATGCATGGTTGAAATCAAAGACCAGACCGCTTTCATGAAAGAGGTCCAGGCGCGTTTTGAGCGAAAACTGAAAGAAAACGAAATTACCATGCTTGAGCAATGGAAAGAGCAGTTGGATAAATTGGTGGTGATGAAGCCCGAAGGCATTGCCTCTCTGCAGCTGCATATCAGGAAAATCTCCGAGATGATGGGCAATCGGGTTAAGATGTTGAAGAGAGATTAG
>JAPLJM010000354.1 GCA_026388595.1 Deltaproteobacteria bacterium | reverse complement strand
TCCCTGGACTGCGAAAAGGAAGATTGCGGGGGCCGGGACACATGCCATCTCCGCTGCCCCCGAGAACGATTCATCGGCGAGATCCCTGTTGTTGCAGGCGAGGCGGGTGCGGGGCCTTATGGATTATGCCATACCGTGCCTCCCGCGATGCGGGATCATCCCGGTGTGATCGTTTACGGGCATGGCCTGTTTACCGCCGGAAAGGATGATTTTAACGAGGCTTTTACGCGGCTGGCGGCGATCGAAAATGCCTGCCGGCAGGAATACTTCAACCGGATCGGATAAAAGCGCAAGGCAAGTATGCAAAGATGCACAGCCAGGCAATTCTGCACAGGGCCTCTGTGCCCATTGCCGCTTCTAAGTAAATCATAACATTTCGATATAAATGACATTTATACGACATGAGATCATGGCAGGTTTGTTGCTCATAGAGTAATCAATCCTTTTTAAACAGCAATTAATGTAGTAAGTCAGATCATATGAAATAACGAGGAGGTACAGGCATGTCTAAGTATGGCAATAAGCTGGCGACGGCGGAACAGGTGGCTTCACTGGTCAGAGACGGGATGTGGGTGGACTATGGCACGGTGCAGGCGCCGCGCGCCTTCGACCGGGCGCTGGCCAAACGGGTGGGAGAGGTAAAGAACGTCAAGGTCCGGGTGCTGGGCCATCTGACGCCCCTGGAAATCATGGAAAAGGACACGGAGGCCCAAAGCTTCTGGCTCGGCAATTGGCATATCCTGGGCTGGACCCGGAAGTATATTGCCGAAAACAGGGGGACCCATATTCCCTATAATTTCGGGGAATCAGCCCGGATCTACCGGGAGGATCTGGATGTGGACATTGCCGTCCAGACCGTCACGCCCATGGACAAACACGGGTATTTCAACTTCGGTCCCCTCTGCAACTTTAAAAAAGCGGTTTTTCAAAAAGCCAAGATGGTTGTCGTCGAAGTGGTGGAGGACATGCCCTGGTGCTGCGGCGGCTACGACGAGTGCATCCATATTTCCGATGTGGATTACGTCATTGAAAACAAGACGGATAAGCTGATCACCATACCCTCTCCGGTGGCGACGGAAGTAGAACAGAAGATTGCCGGGTATATCGCCGACATGATCCCCAAGGACGGTCCGACGATTCAAATCGGGATCGGCGGCCTTCCGGATACGGTCCTGCGGCTCCTGGCGAACAGCGGCGCCCGGGATATCGGCATCCACACGGAAATGGTAACGGAGGCCATTATGGAACTCCATGAATCAGGGCTCATTACGGGGAAAAAGAAGTCCTTTCTGCCCGAGAAGATCGTCTGGGCATTTGCCATCGGCAGCCGGAAACTCTATGACTGGCTGGATCACAATCCTGCCCTGGCCATGTACCCCGTTGAATTCACGAACGATCCCTATATCATCGCCATGAACAAGGACCTGATTTCCATCAACGCCTGTCTGGGGGTCGATCTCCAGGGGCAAGTCAGTTCCGAATCCCTCGGCACTGTCCAATATTCGGGAACGGGCGGACAGTTGGCCTTTGTCCGGGGCGCTTACT
>JAPLJM010000081.1 GCA_026388595.1 Deltaproteobacteria bacterium | reverse complement strand
GGGCGTAAAACGCCGCATGATGTTGAACATCCGGCGGGAGAAGAGGCTGTAGGTCTCATAATCTGAAGGGAGCACAATGAGCCCCGGGCACATCTTCCTCGCCTCATGGAGCGGCACCCCTCTTTTGACACCCATATTTTTGGCAGCATAACTGGCGCAGGCAACAATTCCCCTTTCTCCCCCGGCGATAATCGGCTTGCCTCTCAGTTCCGGATGAATGGCTTCCTCACAGGATGTAAAGAAAGCATCCCCGTCAATATGCAGGATTGCCTGCGGCCAGGAATAGAGGCTGAATAGGATATCGCTCAAGGTTATGCCTCAATGAGGGATTTGATATGTTGAGCGTCATCATAATAGAACGATCGTTCTATTGTCAAGGAGAAATTGATGTCTTTACAATTCGGATTTCATAATGCATATGGGAAATGCGAGGCTTAATGGCCAAAGAAATTTTATCTGAGAAACAAGAAGGGTTTATAAATGATGGAAACGAGACAGCTTGGAAAGAACGGTCCGAAAGTGTCAGCGCTTGGCCTGGGCTGCATGGGCATGTCGGATTTCTATGGCCAGCGCGACAACAAAGAGTCCGTTGCCACTATCCATCGAGCCCTTGACCTGGGGATCAATTTTCTGGACACTGCCGATATGTACGGGCCATTTATCAACGAGGAACTGGTGGGAAAATCGATTAAAGGCAAGAGACAGGCGGTCTTTCTGGCAACAAAATTCGGCATCGTTCGAAGCGCAGACCCAAATTTCCGCGGTGTATGTGGAAGGCCTGAATATGTAAGGTCCGCCTGTGAGGCAAGCTTGCGTCGCCTGGGTGTGGATGAAATCGATCTTTACTATCAGCATCGCATTGATCCGGAGACGCCGATTGAAGATACTGTCGGCACCATGGCCCGGCTTGTCCAAGAGGGGAAAGTGCGTTACCTGGGCCTGTCGGAAGCAGGTCCTCAAACCGTCCGGCGGGCCTGTGCCGAACATCCAATCACAGCGCTGCAGGTCGAATATTCCCTATGGACGAGAGATCCGGAGGTAGAGATATTCTCGTTATGCCGTGAACTCGATATTGGCTTTGTTGCCTACAGCCCCTTGGGTAGAGGGTTTTTAACAGGACAGATCAAAAAATTCGATGATCTGGCAGAAGATGATTACCGTAGAACCACGCCGCGATTTCAGGGAGAAAATTTTCAGAAGAATCTGGATCTGGTGAGCCGCATTTCTGAAATGGCGAAGGAAAAGGGATACGAGCCGGGGCAGTTGGCTCTCGCCTGGATATTGGCTCAGGGAGAGTACATTGTCCCTATCTTCGGAACGAAGAGAAGATCCTATCTGGAAGAAAACATCGCAGCCTTACAGGTCAAGCTGACGGCAGAAGACATGAAGTCCATTGAAGAAATTTTCCCGAAGGATGCCGCCTCAGGCGCCCGTTATCCTGAAGCGATGATGAAACTGATTGGTCGGGCTGCATAATTAACAGCGGAGAGCTGGCAAGGAGGAAAAATGACGGATCTTAAAAATTTCAAGGGAACAGTCATGGAGCTTCTCGGCATAGAGCATCGGGAAGTAACAAAAGAGAAGATTGTTTTAACCATGCAGGTGACCCCCAAAACTCATCATCCCTGGGGATCTCTGCATGGAGGGGTATCCGTTGTCCTTGCCGAAACAGCGGCAACCATGGGTGCCGTTATGAATATAGACCAGGAAAAGCAGTTCGCCGTTGGTCTTGAAATAAACGCCAATCATATCAGACCTAAGAGAGATGGAATTCTCACGGCAACGGCGACCCCTGTCCATATTGGTCATGCCGTCAGTGTATGGGACATCCGGATCATCGACGAGAAGGGAAATATGATTTGCACATCACGCTGCACGCTGGCCATCGTTGATAAAAAATGAGTTTCTTCCGATTTTTATGGGACATTTTCACCTGAGAAAAGAGAAAAAGGGACGGATTTATTTAATAAGGCTCTGTCCTGATTAAATTGTGCCGCTCGTCAATGGTCGGGGACCATCTGCGTTTGGAGACAAACAAGAGATAAGCACATACCGTTTTTTATTGACATGCAAGGGGGGTTGCTTCTAAGAGGGACTAGTGGTCCGATAAGATACGCCGCTGCTTGCGGCGGGGAGATTCTTGCAGGGGAGGAATTGATTTTGTCGAAAGTGAGCTTCGGCAGTAAATGGGGACGAGTTTCCGCCAATGTCAGCAAAGGCGGCACAACGACCGTAAAAACCGCTGAGGACGTTGTCAGAGAACTCAAGAAGGCTGCACAGAAACCGCCCGGTGAAGATTATCGAGAGAGGTCAATTGCCATCCATGGCCTTGTGTGCGCACTGTGTGGTAGGGAATTTACCGCATTGAACCGTCAGCTGCTTACGGTTCACCACAAGGACGGCAATCATCAGAATAATCCTCCCGATGGAAGCAACTGGGAGAATCTCTGTGTTTATTGCCATGAAGACATCCATAGCCGCGGCGTTCTCGGAGACTATCTCGAAGGGTCGACACCGGCGAGAGAGGTAAGCCTTGTGTTCCGGGATGATTCAGCTCAGAGCGGGTTGGGCTCCGGGCTGGGTGCCTTGGGAGAAAAATTAAAAAAGGCGATGACGGAAAAGCAAAGCAAATAAGAACGTTGGGAGAGAAAAACCTGCATATTAAAAATTCTTGAGATTCGGCGTAATTTTACTTGATTCGTTCCACTGCCTGTGCTATCAGGGCTCGGTTTATTCGGTGACGTCAATTCATCTTTCCAGGCATGCAGGGTTAATCGGTCAGAACAGTTTGAACAAAAATTTGTGGACTGTGACAAATAACGTTTTAGAGGTGGTTTAAATTCTAAGAGGAGGAGGTAAAGTTCAGTGGACGTTTTAGATCAGGGAATTGGCAAGATTTTTACGGACCCGGATGCGGATAAGGCCCGAGCGTTTTTCCGGCAGAAAAACCGCAAACTGGAGAGCAAGGTCATGACCGTCAAGGAAGCGGTCGAAAAATTTGTCAAAGACGGTGATTATCTGACCCTGGGCGGGTTCGGTGCGAACAGAATCCCCGCTTCCGTCGCGCATGAAATTGTGAGACAGGGGAGAAAAAATATGGGTTTTGCAGGACACACCTCAACCCATGATTTCCAGATTCTTTGTGCTGGTGAAGTCTTCAACAAGTTGGACGTCGCGTATATCGTCGGTCTGGAAGCGCGCGGTCTTTCCGCCAATGCAAGGAAGTATATGGAAAGCGGCAAGGTCGATGTCAGCGAATGGACGAATTATTCTCTGTCCGTTCGTTTCAAGGCGGCGGCGGCGGGCGTTTCCTTTTATCCGGCGAGAAACATTATGGGAACGGACACCTTCAAGTTCAGTGGTGCGAAAATCATCCAGTGCCCCTTCACCGGCACGAAGTATGTGGCCATGCCCGCGATTTATCCCGATGTTTCCGCCATTCATGTTCATGAAGCCGACATTTACGGGAACTGCCGTGTCAGAGGCATTACCGTTTCCGACTTCGATGTGGCAAGAGCCTCCAAGCGGTTGATCATAACCTGCGAACGGTTGATCCCCAATGATGAGATCCGCAGAGACCCGAGCTACACCGTAATTCCTTACTGGCTCGTTGATGCGGTCTGTGAAGTGCCCTTTGGAAGCTATCCCGGGAATATGCTGGGAGAGTATTTCTCAGATGAAGAACACCTGCGGGAATGGATGAAAGTCGAACAGGATCCCGATGAATTCAAGAAATTCCTCGATAAGAACATTTACAGCTGCAAGGATCATTTTGAATACATTGAGAAGAACGGCGGCTTGCACAAATTGCAGATGCTGAGACAGAAGGAATGGATGTTTATCGGCGCGAGGTCTTAGAAAGGAGGATACAGAGACAATGGCTGACTATAATACAATGGAATTGATGATTTGTACCGCTGCGAGAGAGCTGGAAGACGGCGCCTCCGTGGGGGTTGGGACCGGGGCGCCCTGTGCCGCAGCGATGCTTGCGCAAAAAACGGGCTCGCCCAATCTTGTGATTTTATTTGAGGCGGGCGGTGCTGCGCCGCTCATTCCGGAAATGCCGATTTCCGTCGGTGATTCCCGGACAACCTGGAAAGCCGTCATGGCCAGCGGCATGTGCGAGATTATGGAAACCGCCTGCAGGGGGATGCTGGATTACACCTTCCTCGGCGGCGCCCAGATTGATATGTTTGGCAATTTGAATTCAACCCGGATCGGTGCTGACCATCAGAAACCGAAGGTCCGTTTCCCCGGAAGCGGCGGCGCCAATGA
>JAPLJM010000106.1 GCA_026388595.1 Deltaproteobacteria bacterium | reverse complement strand
CGCCACAAAAGGACATCCGGGATATCGTGGACCCGCTTCCAGCGCTCCGTATCCGCCAGATGGCCTTCCCAGTTCATGCCCAGGTAGGCGTCCAGAATTTCTTTCATCCGCGGCGCCAGGTAAGACAGGATATGGGCGCCGTTGGTCACATGACGGATGGGAATATCGTCATCATTGTAACCCTTCCAGACGTCGTGCCACATGTGGCGGGAAAGCTGGCCGTGGACGAGGCTCACGGCATTGCGCATGTGGGTGAGCTTGAAGGCCAGGATCGTCATGAAGAATGGTTTATCGTCGCCGCTTTCCTTCCGGCCCAGTTCCCAGAACTGCGACCAGGACATCCCGGACCAGTTGACGAAGCTGCAGAAGTAATGCTCCATCAGATCCCTGGTAAAGCGTTCATTGCCCGCCTCCACCGGGGTATGGGTGGTGAAAACCGCACTGCCGCGGACCACTTCACTGGCCTCATCAAAGGAGAGCCCGTCTTCGGTCATCCGCTTTGCGATCAATTCAAAAAGGAGAAAAGCAGAATGACCTTCATTGATATGATAGATGCGCGGATTGACCCCCAACCGTTTCAACAGCCGAACCCCGCCGATGCCGAGCAGAATCTCCTGTTCGATACGGGTCCGCTGGTCGGCGCTGTAAAGCCGGGACGTGATTCTTCGGTCCTGCAGCGTATTTCCCGGCACATCGGAATCGAGGAGATAGAGGGAGACGCGGCCTACCTTGACCTCCCAGATATTGGCATACAGGGTCCGCCCCGGCAGTTCCAGGGATATCTGCACCTCCTTGCCGCGGTCGTCCCGGACAATCTGCACGGGCATATTGGAAAGATCGTTTTCGGGGTATTCTGCAATCTGCACGCCGTCTTTATCGATGGACTGCTTGAAATAGCCGTTTTTATAAAGCAACCCAACGCCAACGAGCGGCAGGTTGAGGTCGCTGGCCGTCTTCAGATGATCGCCGGAAAGCGTGCCCAGACCCCCTGAATAAATGGGCAGGCACTCATGGAGTCCATACTCTGTCGAAAAGTAGGCAATCGGCGACGACCATTTGATGTCCGGAGAGCCTTCAATATTTTTTGGAGGTTCCCGGTCATTCATATAATCGTCAAACCGCTTCATGACCTGTTCGTAGAGGTGCATGTAGCTCTGGTTTTCCGACGCCTCCAGCAGCCGTTCGATAGAGAGGGTCTCCAGCATCATGACGGGGTTGTTATTCATTTGCGGCCATATTTTCGGATCCAGGGACGCATAAAGATCCAGCGCTTTCGGATGCCAGGCCCACCACAGGTTATAGGCCAGTTCCCGGAGCCGCGAAATCCCGGCCGGCAGGGTGGCCACCGCCGTAAACGTCCGGAAGTGCGGCTGCGTGGAGACCGATCCGGCAAAGGTATATTTCGCTTCGGCCCTTTCATCGGTCAGGGCCAGCTTTGCGGAACGATCATCGGCAATGAACATGGCCTTCCCGTAGGCCAGCAGGTAGCTCTGAAAAAAATCTTTCCAATTGGCCTGGAGGGCAATAGAGCGGGCTTCCTTGCGCCTTTCATCCAGTTGCACATCCGTCCAGCGGATGAAATCTTTAAAGATGCCGTAGAGCTGATCTTCGATGATCTGGATCGGCTGCCCTTTGCGATTGAGCAGGACGACCCCGCCGTTTGCGCCTACCGTATGTTGCACCCACAGGCCGAACCCGGCCTGATCTGTCGTGACCGTGGGGACGCCATAGGCCACACTTTCCAGGGGCGTATAGCCCCAGGGTTCGTAGTAGGAGGGAAAAACACCAAGGTCACACCCGGAGAGGGCTTCATAGTAAGTCATGTTGATCAGACCGTCATGGCCGTTCAGATAGGCGGGGCTGAAGATGACATTCACCCGGTTCAGCGGCAGGTTTCTGAGTCCCACACGGTCGCAGGTCTGCAGGATGGGGTCGGACGCTTCATTCTGGAGGCGATGGGTCGCAATGGGCGGACTCCCGGACTCCCATTTACTGTAATCTCCTTGCAGCGAAAGAATCAAATCCGTATATCCGCCGATGACAAAAAGAAAGGCCAAAACCGTCTCGTTTTCCCCGAGCTTTTTGTCCAAACGACCCAGCGCCTTCAGAAAGACATCGATCCCCTTGTTGCGGAACTCGTAGCGGCCGGAAATGACCATTATTTTCGTGTTGGCGGGAAAGTCTTTCCGGAGGAAGCGGGCGGCCGCGGCCAGCAGCTTTTCCCGGGATTTTATGGCCGGTTCGCGGTTTTGGGCAAGATCCGGCAGGTGCTCCAAGTCCAGACCGTTGGGTGTGATGACATCGGGACTTCGGCCGAGAAAGTTCTTGGCCTCCGCCGCGGTAATCTCACTGACGGTGGTAAAACAGTCGGACTCCCGTGCAGCGGTCGCCTCCATGGAATATTTCGCGGCAATGTTATGGGCGCTCGCCTCCCGCTGCGGCGCGATATTCTCCATGGCGGCATAGATGTCCATCCCCGCTCCGGCAAGGCATCTCCCCAGGATGGTCGCATGCGTGGTAAACACGGTCCCGATTTCGGGGACTTTCTTTTTCAGATAGAGCAGACCCGCCCCGCACATCCATTCGTGAAACTGGGCAACCACCTGTTTCCCCTGCGGACGGGCCAGTATATTGTAAATGGTTTCAATGACTTCACCACATGCATGGCTGAACATGACCGGCTCGACATAGTCCCAGCCGCCGGCGATGGAATCGACACCATAGTCCTCCCAGATACGGAAGAGGAGCTGATCCTTGTTATATTTTTTTCCAAAACCTACGAGGATGACCTTGGGTTCGCCTGGGATCTTCCACCGGCCAAAACGGCAGGGAAGTTCCTTGATCGCCGCCCCTTCCCGGATCTTTGCCCAGCAGGCCTCATCGGTCTCCTCAAATTCCAGGTTCGTTTTCAGATCCGGTCCCAGCAGGAAATACTGATCGCCATAGGCCGCCAGGGCCTCCCGGAGCTTGCTGGTAATGACCGTATAGATCCCCCCGACTTTGTTGCAGACCTCCCAACTCACCTCGAACAGATAACCGTTTTGAAAACCAGTCATGCGCAGCCCTCCTTATGTAAGAGCTTGACCGTAAATAAACATCCCAAGCTCGCATCTCGTCTTCACACCAGATTTGACCGTGGTTTCCCTTTTAGTCTCTTCGAGAAATCATCAAGGATATTCATATAATTGATATATGCGTCATAGGGCGAGGGATAGGGATTGAAGTATCGATGCACATCGCCGTCGGCAGACCATTTGGTGCACATATAATAAAAATGATCGGATG
>JAPLJM010000399.1 GCA_026388595.1 Deltaproteobacteria bacterium | reverse complement strand
CACGCTGACCGCCTGGAGCTATGTCAATTACCGGTACTTCGGGATGCCCACGGAGCCGCCTTTCATCAGCGCCCTGCTCCGGCTGGACGGTACCGATGTGGATTTCCTGAACATCATCGGTGGCTTCGACATGAGCGATTTCGAGCAGGCCCGGAAGATCGTTAAAAACGGCATGAGGCTGAAGGCCGTCTGGAAAGATGAACGCCAGGGCAATATTCTGGATATCAAGTATTTCGAACCGATGTAATTCCAAAGGACAACATTTAAAAGGAGGGATTTCATGAGTTGGCAAGAAGATTACAAAAGCAAGTTGATGTCTGCACAGGAAGCGGCAAAGATCCTTCAGTCCGGCGACTGTTTCTGGTTCCCGTTGCTGCTGGGCCAGCCGTCCATGCTCATTCCGGATGCCATTGCAGACCGGAAGGACGAGCTCAAGGATGTGGAATGGATCACGTGCCTGACCCTGAGGCCCTACAAGCTGTTCAAACCCGAATACCGCGATACGTTCAGCTTTGTCAGCGGCTTTTACAGCACGCCCCATATGCAGCAGATGGCCGCCTCGGAATGGTCGAACTTTGTTCCGTACCAGAGCTCGGACGCCGGGGTGAAATACTCGCACCGGAAACGCGTCTTTAAACGGCGCACCGGCATCATTACCCAGGTAACGCCACCGGACGAGCACGGTTTCGTCAATCTCGGCCTGGATACCTTCTACACCGAAGCAATCATGGACCAGAGCGAGTGGGTCATCGGCGAGGTGAATCCCAATATGCCGAGAACCTACGGACAGACAAACTTCCACGTGTCGAGATTCACCGCTTTTGTTGAGAACCCCAGTCCGCTTATCGCCGTTCCCACGCCTCCGGCAAGCGACGTGGAGATCAAAATGGCGGAAAATGTCGTGGCCCTCCTGAAGGACAGGGATTGCATCCAGGTCGGGATCGGCGCCGTTCCGGCCATGATCAGCAAACTCCTTCAGAATTCAGGCCTGAAGGACCTCGGCATCCACACGGAAATGATGCCGATCGGGACAGACAAGCTGGTAGAGAAAGGGATCGTCACCTGCAAGTACAAAAAAGTCAACCCGGGGAAGATCCTCCTGGCCTTCACCATGGGAGACATGGAACTTTACAATTTCATTGCCAACAATCCCATGTGTGAGTTCCGTCCGACCTCCTATGCCAACTACATTCCCGTGATTGCCCAGGAGGAAAACGTTGTTGCCATCAACGGGTCCATCGAGGTGGATCTTACGGGACAGATCGTTTCTGAATCGGTCGGCAACCTCATGCGGACGGGAACGGGCGGTCAGCTCGATTTCGTCATCGGTGCCTTCTGGTCCAAGGGAGGAAAGGCGATCAACCTGGTCCCCTCGACCACCCTGAACGATACGGTATCGAGGATCGTTCCCTATATCGCCCAGGGCGCCCGGGTGACCGTTCCCCGCCATTACGCGGGCTACGTCGTGACCGAGTGGGGTGTGGCGGACCTCTACGGGCGGACCGAACCGGAAAGGGCTGTAGAACTGATCAAGATCGCCCATCCCAAGTTCCGTGAGGAACTGGAGAAGGCCGGCCGCGAGCGCGGTCTCATCAAAAAGAAAACCTTTTAAATAACTTTCCGCGCACGCCTGTCGTTGCCGAAGCGGGAAATTCTCTCACAGCCCCCCCTTGCGGGGGGGGGGCTGTCTTCCCCGTTCCCCTCCCACAACGGGAGGGGATAAGAAGAAGAATGTAACGGACGATGAATATTCACAGGGAGATCGTTGGTATGGATGTGATCGTCGAAAATAAGAATGACATCAGTACGATTATGATCAACCGCCCTGAGGTCCGGAATGCCGTTGACCGGAAAACCGCTGATCAATTGGTGGAGGCTTTCCAGGCCTTCGAAAAGGATGACAGTTTGAGCGTTGCCGTTCTTTGCGGTGTCGGCGGTCACTTCTGCGCTGGAGCGGATTTGAAAGCCGTCGCGCAGGGGTTGGCCGATTCGGCCAACCGCCTGAGTGCCGATATGTCGGAAGCGGCGCCCATGGGGCCATCGAGGTTGCGTCTATCCAAACCGGTGATCGCCGCCATTTCCGGATATGCCGTGGCCGGCGGACTTGAACTGGCCTGCTGGTGCGACCTGCGCGTGGCTGAACGAAATGCCATCCTTGGCGTCTTTTGCCGGCGTTTCGGTGTTCCGCTGATTGACGGGGGTACGCAGCGCCTGCCCCGGCTGATCGGTGTGAGCCGCGCCCTGGATCTGATTCTGACGGGCCGTCCGGTCGAAGCGGAAGAGGCTTTGGGCATGGGGCTGGTCAACCGGGTGGTGGAGCCGGGAACGGCCCGGGTCGAGGCGGAAAGACTGGCAGCACAG
>JAPLJM010000200.1 GCA_026388595.1 Deltaproteobacteria bacterium | reverse complement strand
CTCTTCAATGACCCGATAATCCAGACCTTCCTTCCTGGCCCGCTTTTCGTTGAATCCGATACTGGCTACTTCCGGATCTGTATAGGTGCACCAGCCGATTTTGCCGTAATCCGCCTTCCTGGGAAGATGCAGGACTGCATTCGTCAGGGCGATTCCGGCCTCATAACCGGCCACATGGGTAAAAGGCAACTGGCCGTTCACGTCGCCGCAGGCATAAATATGGGAGATATTTGTTTTCATTCTGACGTCTGTCGGGATGCCCCGGTTTGTGAAAGATATGCCGGCGGCCCCCAGATCCAAACCGTCGATATTGGGTTTGCGGCCTGTGGCCACGAAGATGGCGTCCCCTTCGAGGGTGGTCGCTGCCCCTTCAACGCCGGCCGGGGAGACGGTCAAAAGAATCTTCAACCCCCGTGTTTCAGCCCGGACAGCCTTCGTCGCCGTATGGATCTCGACGCCTTCCGCTTCCAGGCGACCCTTCAGGACATCGGCCATATCCACGTCTTCCGAACCCAGGATCTGCTCCATGAACTCAACAATTATGACCTTGGAGCCCAGACGGGCAAAGGCCTGGGCAATCTCGAGGCCGATCGGCCCGCCTCCCAGGACAATCAAGCGGGAGGGGAGCGTCCTTTGGGAAAAGACCGTCTCGTTCGTCCAGAAAGGGACTTGGGCAAGCCCCTCCACCGGCGGCATCATGGGGCCGGACCCCGTGGCAATGATCCAGTGCTTCGCTGATATCCGTTTCCCGTCCAATTCGACGACATGATCATCCTTAAATTGGGGGATTCCGAAGCGAACCGCCGCACCGAGACCGCAGAACCGCTCTGGTGAATCATGGCGCTGAATCTTGTTGATGACGGTCTTCACCCTATCCATGACGGCGCCCAGGTCCACGGGGGGCAATGACAGTGCCGGCAGGCCGAATTCTGTAGAACGCCCGGCAAAATTCCACACCCCTGCCGTACGGATCAGCGTCTTTGACGGAACGCATCCGGAGTGCAGGCAGTCGCCGCCCAATCGATCCGATTTTTCAATCAGGAGGGTTTTTGCGCCGAACTGGGCGCCTCCGGCTGCCGCCGTCAGGCCTGCGGCCCCTCCGCCAATGATTCCGAGATCGTAATCGTAATCTGACATGTCCCCCTCGTTGAAGAAACTTGTTTTACTGCAAAGATCCGCCGCAGGATGAACCGTGGCCGGCGGTGCAGCCGAAGCAGTGGGGCCCCGTGGCAATCTGCCGGCAACCGAGAAGCTCCCGGTCAAAGGCCTCGATCCTGCCGGCCAAACCATGATTCATCGTAAGTCCCAAAGCAAGGTTAAAGTCGCAGTCGTACAGCCTGCCGTCCCAGTCAACGCAGATCTGATGCCGACACATCAAACCGGGGATATTCGCCGGGTCGAAGGCATCCTGCAAATAACAAAGATACCGCTCGGTGTCCCCGCTGTGATCCAAATCCTGTCGAAATCGACCGATGGGCATATTGTTAATCACATACAGGTTGTTGAAACGGATGCAAAAACGGTCCAACAATTCATCCCGGTATGCCTCCTCCAGCACCGCTTGTTCCCCCGCCAGAAAAGGTCCCCCCGGATTGTGGACGAGATTCAAAACCAACCCTTCGTCCCGTGCATAACCCAACTGATTGAGCATTCTGATGGCCGCAATGCTCTTTTGGTACGCACCGGGGCCGCGCTGTTCCGTTACGTTTTCCTCAAGATAACAGGGAAGGGAACCGACCAACTGCACGCCCTGGTCCTTCAAAAACGCCGCCATCCCGTTCAGGCCGGGCTCCATGAGGGAAACGAGATTCGTTCTTACCTGGACAATCTGTCCTGTCCGACGGATAGCCTCAATAAACCGGCGGAGATGAGGATGCAGCTCCGGCGATCCGCCGGTAACATCCACCTGTTTATATAATGATTCATTAATGATATCAATTATCTGAAGCATTATTTCCCACGGCATCATTTCGGTGCGATCTGGTGAACATTCAAGGTGGCAGTGCCGGCAGGCAAGATTGCAGTAGCGGCCCAGATTGACCTGAAGCGTGTCGATCCTTTCGCTGTACAACCCCCGGGGCCATTCCCGGGAAAGTGTTGAATCAAATGCATTCATGATCCAGTTCCTTTTTTCGCTGTCGATATGTCTTTCTTTTATACGGTTACCCCAGTGATACATTGCGCACCGCCGACCTCTATCCGCAGTATTTCGGGCGAGAGCCGTTCCGGGGCATGCGGGTTTCCCCCATATAATCGGAATATAGGATGGCAACTATGGCCTGTCAATCGATATTATCGTTGCGAATTGTCTCAAACAAAATATTAGATAGGAAGCGATCCGTGCTTCGTTCTCGGCCAATCCGTAATAAAACAAAAGCCCCTTCTCCGACACGATCGGGAAAAGAGGCTTTTGGGCAGATCATGAAAAGATCTTTTATGTTTTTAAATCCGCTTTTTTCCTTCTGTTAGCCGACCATATTCTTGATCGCATCGATCACCGGATTGGTGAACAGGGCAATCAGGATGGTATAAAGAGCGAAGGCGCCCACGGTCTCGCTGGTGTACATCCGCTCATACTTGTTTTTAAGGGAAATGATGATCAGCCCGCCGACGATCAGAGAGCCAAGCTGGAAATAGGGGAAGTTGCCCACACCCGCCATTGCGTATTCCGCGAAGCTGAA
>JAPLJM010000334.1 GCA_026388595.1 Deltaproteobacteria bacterium | reverse complement strand
CAGCACCATGAAGGGCAGATCGATCACGGAGGTGATGGAAAAGGAGGTGACGAAATCGCGGATGCTTTCAAACTCCTGAAGGTTCCTCGTAAAAGATCCGATTGACTGGGGGCGGACCTCCATCCGCAGGTCCAGGACCTTCTGAAGCAGCGCGGCGGAGATCTTGAGGTTGGCCTTGTTACCTGCCTCGTCGATAAAATAACTCCGCAGGGCCCGCATGATCACGGAAAATAAATAGATCACCGTGATCCCGATGCCCAGCACCCATAATGTTTCCACGGCGTTGTTGGGAATCACGCGGTCATAAACAATCAGGACGAAGAAGGGACTGACCAGGCCAAACACATTGATCAGGAAGGAGGCGATCATGACGTCCCGGTAGATGCGCCAGGATTTGAAAAACGTTCCCCAGAACCAGTCCTTTTCCGAGCCGGGGCTCAATTCTTCCAGCGACTTCCGTTCCAGTCGGTATTTCGGGCGGGCGAAGATGGCGTAGCCCGTATAGATCTGCTCCAACTCGGCCTTCGTAACGATCTTTTCCCCCATGCCTGTTTCCGGCAGCAGGATCTTGAATTTGTCATCCACAGCCTCAATCTTCACCAGGACACAGGCCTGCCGCCCCTGCAACAGCAATACCGCCGGAAGCTGCAACAGGGAGATCTGATCGAGGGGCTTTTGCAGGACACGGGAAGATAGATCCGCCCGGTCCGCCGCTCTCGAAAACAGCTCCACCGTGAGGCGATTCTTCACGAGGGGCAGGCCGGAGATCAGCCCTGTGCGGGCAGCGGGAAGGCCGTGCAGCCTGGCGAGCTGCATCAGGCAATCCAGAAGCGGGTCGTCATAGCTATCCCTGTCCGGTCCGAGCTTCCAGTCGTCCGGAGGAGGGGCTTGATCATTTGCGAGGGCCTGATCCTTCGCGGAAATTTGATCCTTCACAGGGGCTTGGCCCTTTGCAGGAACTACATCAATTTTTACAGGCATGCTCATTTTTACCATCCCGGGAGAGGCCGTCGCTTAATGCGCTGTGATTCTCCATTTTTCATTCTTCGTTGAACCGAAGTTTATTATATATTTTTTTAAAAAAGAATGCTACCTTTTCCTGGAAGAATTTTATTCCAACACCATAACCAGGGGGTCAAAACCATGCTGTATGTAGAACGGGACGGGGAAGGCAGAATCATTGCGATGCACAGCGCTCCCAAACCAAACGCCAGTGAAGAAAAAACCGTAGTGGATGAGGAAATCCTTGATTTTCTTAACAAAACTGTAAGCGCCGATTCCCGCAAGCTGTTGCTGTCCCTATCGGACATGGGGATCATCCGGCTGTTGGAAGACCTGATCGACCTCCTGATCCAGAAAAATGTCATTTTCTACACGGAGCTTCCGGAAAGTGCCCAGGACAAGATCCGTGAGCGCAAGCGGCTCCGGGAAACGGTTAATCCCCAGACCCTGACGGTGGATGACATCATTTGAACCCGTCTTCAGCGACTACTTTCGAACCATCTCCCGGATCGATCTCGGTCGATCCACGACGTATCCCTGAATCGCGTCGACATTCAGTTCCCTGAGGATCTGCCACTGCTGTTCGGTCTCCACGCCTTCGGCGATCACCATGATGTCGATGCTGTGGGCGACGCTGCACAGCGAGCCGATGAAGAAGCGGCTATCGCTTTCCTCGTTCTTGAGCTCCCCGGTGTAGGCCCGGTCGATCTTGACATAGTCGGGGCGCATCGATTTGAGGTACCCCAGATTTGAGAAGCTCTGGCCGTAATGATCGAGTCCCATGGCGTGCCCGAATCCGCGGACCAAAACACTAAAATCCCTGACCAGATCCAGATTCTGAATCGCGGTGAATTCGGAGAATTCAAAGATGATCCGCGGCGCCGTCTGGGGCAGTCTCTTCAGAGCGGACTCCAGCCATTGACGGAATGAATCATCCTGCAGCGAAGCGGGAGATACATTTACGGCGATGCTGCCCACATCGAGCCGGTTGCGGTCGAGCTGCATGACCTCTTCGAGAACGATGCGGTCGATGGAGGACACCAGCTTCAGGCGCTCGGCAAGGGGCATAAACACGCCGGCGCTCAGGATGGCGCCGTCTTCCTGGATGATCCGGGAGAA
>JAPLJM010000092.1 GCA_026388595.1 Deltaproteobacteria bacterium | reverse complement strand
GTTTTTCGTGAGTCCGACGGTCCTGCATGTGGTGCTGGGCTTTATTTTTTTCCGGTTTTTCGACATTGTGAAGGTCTTCCCCGCCCGCCTCTGCCACGACCGGCTGCCGGGCGGCTACGGTGTTGTTTGCGACGATGTCGTTGCGGGGGTCTATGCGAATGTTGTGCTGCTGGTTCTGATTAAGGTTTTTGGAATATAGCGAAGTCATTGGATTTGTGCCGGAAGGACGCGCATGAAAATAGGCATACTGACGATCGGCAATGAACTGACCAGCGGCAGGACACAGGATACCAATTCGTCCTTCCTGGCCCGCGCTTTCGCCACACAGGGATGGCAGGTGACCTTGATGACGTCCGTGGGCGATGAGGACCGGGTCATCAAGCAGGCGCTGGGCTTTATCCTGGCCCAGAGCGACGCCGTTGTGGTCACCGGCGGCCTGGGACCGACGGCCGACGACATGACCACGGAAGCGATTGCCCGGGCATTCGGGCTGGGGCTTTATATGGATCAAACGGTTCTGCGGCACATCCGGGGGATCTTTGAAAAATACCATTTGAACTGGACGGAAAACAATGCCAAGCAGGCTGTCTTCCCGGAGGGGGCAGAGGTGATCGCCAATCCCGTGGGAACGGCGGCCGGTTTTGCTTTGAAGCAGAAGGGCAAACTGATTGTCGTGATTCCCGGTGTACCGAGGGAGGTGGAAAGGATGCTCCCGGAGGGGGTTTTCCCGCTCCTGCGACGGGAATTTCCGGAAGCGGTGCAACAGGTGGCGGTTCGAACCATCAAGAGCTTCGGCCTCGGAGAAGCGGTGGTGGACAAGGCCTTGGCGGACCTGGATTTTGAGCGGCTTTCCGTCACTGTCGGGTTCTATCCGAACTTCCCGGAAAACCATATCGTCCTGACAGCGAGAGGCGCCACGGAAAGCGAGGCGGTTTCCAGGATCAGCGCGGCAGAAGCGGGCGTTGTGGACCGGCTGAAAAAATACATCTTTGCCTATGACAGCGAAACCCTGGAGGGGCTTGCGGCAAAACTGATGACAGAAAAGGGGTGGACCCTGGCTGTAGCTGAATCCTGCACGGGCGGTCTGGTGACGGATCGCCTGACGGACGTTCCCGGCAGCTCCGTCTTTCTGGAGCGCAGCGTAATCACCTACAGCAATGCCGCAAAAACGGATCTGCTGGGAGTCCCCACGGCAATTCTTGAAAAGTACGGGGCCGTCAGTGAACAGACGGCCAGGCTCATGGCGGAGGGGGTCAGAAAGCTTGCCTGCACGGACCTGGGACTTGCGATCACCGGCATTGCCGGGCCGGCGGGCGGCACGGACCAAAAACCGGTCGGTACGGTCTATATCGCCCTGGCCGATGAAAAAGAAACCCTTTGCCGCCATTACACCTTCCGGTGGGATCGCCGGCGCAACAAGGTGATTTCCTCCCAGGCGGCGCTCCTGCTGCTCAAGCGTTATCTGAGCGGAGAACGGGAAGATGTCTGAAGGAGAAACCATCCGGGCTTTCCTGGCCATAGATCCCCCTTCGGAGGTGCTCCGCAGCATCGCCGAGATTCAGGGCGTACTGAAAAGCAATATCCGGGGGGCAATCAGTTGGGTCCGGCCGGAGGGCATTCACCTGACACTGAAATTCTTCGGGGACATCGGCAGGGAGGATCTCCCATCCATTTCGGAGATCGCCAAAGTCCATGCCGCTGCGACCCCGCCCCTGAATCTGCGTGTTCAGGGCCTCGGCGTCTTTCCCGGTCCGAGGCGGCCAAGGGTTCTCTGGATCGGCATGGGCGGCGACACGGAGCGGCTGATCGCCCTGCAGAAGACCATCGATCAGGGGCTTGAGGCCTGCGGGTTCAGAAAGGAAGAAAGGCCTTTCCGGGCGCACCTGACGCTGGCAAGGATCAAGTCCCCGCAGGGATTGGCCGGAATCGAAAGAATGCTTGTGGAAAGCGGCACCAAAGGGGCCGGAACCTTCGAGGCGCGGTCGCTGACGCTGTTCAAAAGCGACCTGACACCGAAAGGCGCCATTTACACGACCTTGGGTCATTTTCCGTTTCAAGGTTAACAGGCTTAATTAATCAGTCATACTTTATGGAGGGTATTATGGCATCGGACATGGACAGGGCAAAGGCGGTAGATCTGGCCATCACCCAGATCGAACGGCAGTTTGGAAAAGGGTCTATTATGCGGCTGGGTGGCGGTGAAAAGATCAGTGACGTTCCCGTCATCCCCACCGGCTCCCTGGGACTTGATCTGGCCCTGGGTGTGGGAGGCATACCCCGAGGCCGGGTCATTGAAATTTACGGTCCCGAGTCGGGCGGGAAAACGACGCTGGCCCTGCATATCGTGGCTGAGGCCCAGAAACAGAACGGGCTGGCCGCCTTCATCGACGCCGAACATGCCCTGGATGTGACCTATGCACGCAAGATCGGGGTGAATACAGACGAGCTGCTCATCTCGCAGCCCGATTCGGGAGAGCAGGCATTGGAAATCGCAGAGACCCTTGTGCGCAGCGGCGCGCTGGATGTCCTGGTGGTGGATTCCGTGGCCGCCCTTGTTCCCAAGGCGGAGCTGGAAGGGGAAATGGGCGACGCCCAGATGGGACTCCAGGCCAGACTCATGTCACAGGCCCTGCGCAAACTGACGGGCAGCATCAGTCGGTCAAAGACCACGGTGATTTTCATCAACCAGCTTCGCATGAAAATCGGCGTTTTCTTCGGCAATCCCGAAACGACCACCGGCGGCAATGCCCTGAAATTCTATTCCTCCATGCGCCTGGACATCCGCAAGGTGAGCGCCCTTAAGCAGGGACAGGATGTCATCGGGATGCGGACCCGGGTCAAGGTGGTCAAAAACAAGCTGGCGCCCCCTTTCCGGGAAACGGAGTTCGACATCATTTTCGGCGAGGGGATTTCCAGAGAGGGCGATATTCTGGACTTGGCGGCGGATAACAATATTATTGAAAAGAGCGGCGCCTGGTATTCCTTCAAGGGCGAGCGCCTCGGCCAGGGCCGGG
>JAPLJM010000057.1 GCA_026388595.1 Deltaproteobacteria bacterium | reverse complement strand
GGCGGCATTGTGCCGTGATCTGGATGAAACCCCCTTTGCGGCGACCTGTCCCCACGGCCGGCCCGTTTATATCACCTTGGGGCTCGGGGAACTGGAAAAGCGATTTAAACGACGATGACCCTCGCCGATCCGAAACCCCCTTTGATTATCCTTGCCGGACCGACAGGTGTCGGGAAGACCGAGTTGGCAATACAACTGGCCACGGCGTTCGGCGGGGAAATTATCAGCGCCGATGCCATGCAGGTGTACCGCTTTATGGATATCGGTACGGCCAAGCCCACAATGCCGCAGCGCTCAAAGGTCAACCATCACTTGCTTGACGTGGTGGACCCGGATGCGCCCTTCAATGCGGCGCTGTTCATTAAATGGGCACAACCCGTTATTGAGGACCTTTACCAGCGGCAGAAACCGATTTTTGTCGTTGGGGGGACCGGTTTGTATATCAGAGCCCTGCTGGGCGGTTTATTCGATGGCCCTGAGGCCGATGAAGCCCTGAGGGCGTCTTACCGGGAGGCGCTGTCGGTGCATGGGAAAGCCTATCTCTATGAAAAACTGAAAAACCAGGATGAACAGGCGGCCCGGCGAATCAATCCCAATGATGCAGTTCGCATCATCCGAGCGCTGGAAGTACTTGAAATAAGTGGTCAATCAATTGTTGAACAACATCGGCACCATCATTTCGGCGAACGGTGCTATGATTATCTAAAGATCGGGCTCATGATGGAACGACAGCCCCTGTTCGACAGAATTGCGCAAAGAACGGACCAGATGATGGCAGAGGGCTTTGTCGAGGAAGTCCATCATCTTTTGGCGATGGGTTATGCGGGATCACTGAAGCCCATGCAGTCGCTGGGTTACAAGCATATTGTCCGTTATCTGGAAGGACTTCATGACCTTCCCACCACAATTCAGGCCATCAAACGGGACACCCGGCATTATGCAAAAAGGCAGATGACCTGGTTCGGGTCAGATCAGGAAATAACCTGGTTTAGCCCGGAGGATCGGGATCGTATAGCCCAGACAGTGGCGTCCTTTCTAAGCAACAACGTGTCCCTTGTTTTGAAGGAAGGATGATAGAAGGCTTCATGCGCATTTGTATCACCGGGAAGCGGACGGGAAATCCCGTCGGCATGGTTATTTACAGAAAATGAAGCAACAAACTCCGGCGAAAACAACAAACGATGCGGCGAAGAGCAAGCAACGGCTGATCGAGGAACTCGGCTCACTGCGCCGGAAGATCGCCAGCCTGGAGAAGGCGGAAGTGGATCGCCGCAGGGCGGAGGCGGCCAGGCTGGAAAGCGAAGAGAAGTACCGAAACCTGGTTGAATCCACACGGGACCTCATTTTTATCGTGAGCGAGAGGGGGACCTACACGTATGTCAACCCGCAATTCGAGCGCGTTACAGGCTATTCAGTCCGGGATCTAATCGGCCGACCCTTCACCTTTCTGGTCGCTCCGGAGCACATCGAGGCCACAATCCATAGGTTTAAGAAAGGGATCCGGGGGGAAGACACGCCTCCCTACGAGGCGGATCTCTTAAATAAGAACGGCGAGCGGGTCCCCGTCGAGTTCTTGGTGACGACCCGGTATGACACTGCAGGCACCGTAGGCCGGGCCGTAGGCCGCTTCGGTATCGGCCGGGACATCACGGAGCGGAGGCGGGCCGAGGAAACGCTGAAGCAGCAAAGCCGGCAACTCAGGATTCTTTCCGCAAGGCTATCGGAGGCGGAGGAATCGGAAAGAAAGCGCATCGCCCGGGAACTCCATGATCAGGTGGGGCAAAACCTCACGGTGGTGGGAATCAATCTAAGCATCGTGAAATCCAAGCTTTCCACCGAGGGGATGGATTTGCTGCAGGCACGGCTGGAGGACTCGATGGTCCTGGTGGAGGAGATCACGGAATTCACCCGCGGCCTAATGAGTGATTTGCGGCCGCCGGACATGGATCTTCTAGGGTTGGTCGCCGCCATAGGCTGGTACGGTGAGCGCTTTTCCATGAGGACCGGTGTGGACGTCGTCGTGGAGGGAGAGGAGATCCATCCCCGACCGACCCCGGACATCGAAAACAACCTGTTTCGAATCGTCCAGGAAGTGCTGACGAATATCGGCAAGCACGCCCGGGCGGGTTGCGCGAGGATCCGGACCGATGTCATCGACGGGATGCTGCGGCTGGTCATCACCGACAACGGTGTCGGGTTTGACCCGTCGCGAGCGCAAAAGGCGGAAGAGCGAGGCGGTTGGGGACTCATGACCATGGCTGAGCGGGCCGAGGCGATCGGGGGGCGCTTCCTGGTCGAATCGGAGATCGGGAAGGGAACGCGCGTGACCGTCGAGGTTCCGTTATGAGCATCTCTGTCTTTTTGGTCGACGATCACACGATCGTCCGCGACGGCCTGCGATACCTGCTGGAGGCCCACGGCGATATGAAAATCGTCGGGGAGGCTGCGAACGGCCGGGATGCAGTCAAAGCCGTCAGGAAACTTCAACCCGACGTCGTGATCATGGACATCCTCATGGCGGATCTGAATGGGATTGAGGCCACGGAGCAGATCTGCAGGGAATGCCCTGCAACCCGGGTCGTCATCCTGTCGATGCAATCCTCGTCGGAGTCTATCCTCCGGGCTCTGAGGGCGGGGGCGCGGGGTTACCTTTTCAAGGAGTCCGCGGGCCGCGAGCTGGTTCAGGCCATTCACGCCGTCCGCGCCGGACATCGCTACCTCAGCGCCAAGGTTTCCGATCAGGTCGTCGGCGCATGCCTGAACCAGAAGGAGGCGTTCAGGAACCCCCTGTCCGTCCTCAGCCACCGGGAGCGGGAGGTTCTGCAACTGGTCGTGGAGGGCAAGACTAATGCGGAGATTGCAGGGACCCTGTTTCTGTCCGTTAAGACAATCGAAACCTACCGGAGCCGCCTGATGCAGAAATTGGGCATCAAGGACATTCCCGGCCTCATCAAGTTCGCCATCCAGCAGGGACTCACTTCTCTGGAATAACACTCCGCCGCCATCTTCCCTTTTCCAGGTTCCCCCTCACAAATTGTCAAGGTTGCCTGACTGACAGGGCCCTGTTTCTGCGCTATACAACAAACAAATTGATGCCGTCCGTCTCTCCAGGACGGGCGTTGTGCAGACACAGTAGGAACAAACGTGCCCCTGAACCAAGGAGGAAACCATGTCAAAAGAATACGATTATCTTGATGATTATGTACTGGGCGAGAAGCTGATTTCGCCGGCAAGAACTGTTACAGAGACGGACATCGTGGCCTTTGCGGGTCTCACTGGTGACTGGCATCCCCTCCATACGGACGTGGAATATGCGGCCGGGACGCCTTTCCAGGGCCGGATCGCCCACGGAATGCTGACCCTCAGCATTGGCATGGCCCTGCCTTTCCGGCTGGGACCCTATTCGAGCTACCTGCCGAAGTCGTTCATCGCTTTTTACGGAATGGAAGAGGTGCGCTTCACGGCGCCCACCCGAATCGGCGACACCATCCATTGTGAAGTGGAGGTCGTCGGAATCACACACAAGGGAAATGAGAAGGGGATACTCACCATCCGCAACCAGATTAAAAATCAGAGAGGGGAGACAGTGGTCTCCTTCGTGATGAAGCTGTTCTGCGGGAAGAAACCCCAGTGATCATAAAGGCGAACTCAGACAGCCGCCTGCCATTATCCAGACCAAAACAGAAAGGAGACGGATCGATGACCGATCAACCTGAAAAGAAGATGTCCAGAACACAGAAGAAGGAGGCGGAGTACGAGGAGAACCGGCAACACTGGCTGGCGGAGGAGCAGAAGATTGGCGACCTCTGGGAGAAGGCCTATAACCCCGGAGGACAAGCGCAGAACGACCGCCTGGCGAAGCAGGGTAAGAAACCCCCACGGCAGCTGATCAAGCAGCTCATCGATCCGGGGACGGAGTTTTTCGAGTTGAGCCGCGGAGCGGGGTTCGGTATCGGCTACGAAGGTGTCGAGGACGTCCCGTCCGCCGGCCTCGTGACGGGGATCGGGAAGATCCACGGCAACTGGGTTATGATGCTTGCCAACGACAGCCGGGTGACGGCCGGGGCTTACTATCCCATCAGCTGTAAGAAGCACCTCCGCGCCCAGGAGGTCGCCGAGAAGTGCGGCCTGAATTTCGTCTACATCGCCGATTCGGCGGGGGCCTACCTTCCCTTGCAGGACCGGATCTTTCCCGGACGCAACCAGTTCGGCCATTTCTTCTACAACATGACCCGGATGTCGGCCCGGGGCCTGAAGCAATACACCCTGAGTACGGGCGGCAACACGGCCGGGGGCGCCTACATCGTCTACTTGGCCTGTGAGTCCATCATGATTGAGGGGATGTCCTATTCATTTCTCGGGGGGCCGCCCATGGTGAAGTCGGCCATCGGTGAAACCGTTTCCATGGAAGACCTGGGGGGTGCGAAAGTCCACACACAAATCTCGGGCGGTGCCGACCACTTTGTGAAGTCGCAGGACGAAGGCATCGAAAAACTGCGGGAACTGCTGGCCTTCGATCCGAAGCAAACCCTGTACATCGACCGGCGCAAGCCTGCCGATCCGAAAGTACCCGCCGACCATCTCTACCGGGTCCTGCCGAAGGAGACCTCCAAGGGGATCAATGTGCGGGAGGTCCTCGCCGCCATCGCCGATGACAGCTACTTCAGCGAGTACAAGCGCAATTACAACCCCGGCCGGGGCGACAACATCGTCTGCGGGAAGATTTTCCTGAAGGGGATTCCCGTGGGCGTCATCGCCAGTAACAACAATGGGGTCATCTTCGTCGATTCCGCCCGGAAGGCCATTGAGTGGGTCATCCGCTGCTGCACGATGAAGATTCCCATCCTCTACATCCAGAATTCCCCGGGTTACATGGTGGGCACCGCCGAGGAATACGCCGGAATCGGCAAGTACGGCTCCGGCATGGTGCGGGCCTGCGCCTGTGCGGAAGTCCCCCGGATCCAGTGGGTCATCGGGCCGGACCACGGCGCCGCCAACTTCGGCATGTGCGGACGTACATTCGATCCGCTGTTCATCTTCGCCACCATGCGGGCCAGGACCTCGGTCATGTCGGGGGATACGGCGGGCTTCATCCTCACCAGCCTGGAGCGTGTGAACCGGAAGAAGCGGGGTCAACCGATGGACGAGGATGCGGCGGCAAAGTTCCGCCAGATGATGATCGACAAGTACAACCGGGAGGCCCACCCTTTCTACATGGAATCGCGGCTCTTCAACGACGGGACGCTGCCCCTGAAGGACTGCCGCGACGCCCTGGCCCTG